>JBILWD010000053.1:0-15885 GCA_044370095.1 Opitutaceae bacterium
CGGCGCGCCGCGGATCGGCCGCCCGCCGGTAGAGAACACGCGGCGCGGGCCCTTTTCCCCGAGGATCCAGAGGACTTGGTCGAACCAGTGGACGCCGATGTCGCCGAGGTGGCCGTTCGCGTAATCGAGGTATTGGCGGAAGCCGCGGGGATGGATGCCGCGGTTACCCGGCCCCTCGTCGGGCCGGAGCGGGTTGCCGCCGTTGAAGGGGCGCAGCGGCGCGGGCCCGCACCAGAGGTCCCAGTCGAGCTCGGGAGGCACCGGCACCGTGGGCAACGGCTCCTCCGGGGCGCCACCGCCGAGGTTGAGGTGGCAGCGGACCATCCCGACGGGACCGAGGAGGCCGCCGCGGAGCAGTTCGCGGGCGGCCTGCAGGTGCGGGGAGGCGCGGCGGTGCGTCCCGACTTGGACCACCCGGCCGTGCGCGCGAGCCGCCCGCACCATCGCCCGGCTTTCACCAATGGTGTGTGCCGTCGGCTTCTCCACGTAGACGTGCGCCCCGGCCTGAACGGCGGCGATCGTGGGTAACGCGTGCCAGTGGTCGGGGGTGGTAACGATGACGATCTCCGGCCGTTCGCGCGCGAGCAGCTCGCGGTAATCGCGGTAGTCGCGGGGCGCGTCGCTGGTGAGGGGCCCGAGCCGGCGGCGGGTGGCCGTCAGGGCGCGGGCGTCGACGTCGCAGAGGCCGACGATTTCGCAGGCGCCGCTGGCGACGGCCTCGGCGAGGACGTTCCCGCCCCACCAGCCGGCGCCGATCAGGGCGGTGCGGAAGCGGCGGCCCGCGGGATCACCCGCACGGAGGGGGCGGACCGTGGTCGCGAGGCCCGCGGCCAGACCCGAGTGGAGGAAGCGGCGCCGTTGCATCATCCGACGAGCGTGGCAGATCCGCGGCGGGGTCCAAGCCCGGAGCGGACCTGAGCTGCGCGGGGCCGGTGGTGACAAAATCGTTAGGCGCTCCCCGGCAAATCCGCCTTGCCCGCGCGGCGGGCGCACCCACCTTGGCGCCACTCCGCCCGCGGCCCGCGCGGTCCGCGGCCCAACCCGATGACCACCCCCGCCGCCGCCGGTCCCGCCCCCGCCGGGACCCTCGCGCCCCGGCGCCGCGGTCCGTGGTCCCGGCTGCCGGACGCGTGGCGACATCGCCTGGTGCTGCTCGGCCTGCTCGGCCTGGCGCTGCTGCCCGTGGCGTACGTCCTCGAGCGCTCGGCGCCGGGGCGGCTGAACATCGTTTACTGGGACGAGTTCGACACCGCGTTGCGGCTGGCGGTGAAGCTGCACGAGGGCCAGGGCACGGGTGCGTTCCTGCAGGATCTGTTCGCGATCAACAACGAGCACCGGATGGTGACCAGCCGGCTGCTGTTCGCGGTGCTCTATTGGACTACCGGAACCATCGACTTCGGGGTGGTCGGCCGGATCGGGGTCGGGAGCCTCCTCGCGCTGGTGGTGCTCCTCGCGGCGACGGCGGGCTCGGCGGCGCGCGCGGTCCGGTTGCTGGTGCTGCTGGCGTTCCTGCTGTTCCAGCTGGAGCACTACGAGAACTTCCTCTGGTCGGGGGCCTCGATCGACCATTTCACGGTGGTGCTGCTGCTCGGGGCGGCGGTCGTCGGACTGGCGCGCGGTGGCACCGCGGGCTTGGTCGCGGCGGGCGTCGCCGGCACGGCGGCCACCTACACCCTCGCGCACGGCCTGGTCATTTGGCCGCTGGGGGCGCTCCTGCTGTTCCTCACGCCGGGGCGCCGCGGGCTCCTGCCGTGGCTGGCGCTATCCGTGGTCGTGGTCGGCACCTACTTCACCGGCTTCAAAGTTAACCCCTCTCAGTCGTTCGTCGCCTTCGGTCCGGAGGGGGTCCTGCGCATACTCCACTACTGGCTCTCGATTCTGGGCGCAGTGCCGGCGCTAGATTCGCAGCGGTGGGCGCCGTGGTTGGGCGCGGGATTACTCTCGGTGTTCGGCTACGCGGCGGCGCGCGGCGGTCTGCGGCGGGAGCGGATCGCGGTGTTCCTCGCGCTCGGCCTGATCGGGGCCGCCGGCCTCATCGCGGTGGGACGCGCGGCGGAGTCGGGCGGGCAGGTGTTTTCCCGCTATTACGTCCTCAGCGGGACCGCCTGGGCGCTGGCCCTCTTCGCGGCCCTCGAGCGCCACACGCACCCGCGCCGCCCGTGGCAGGTCCTGGCGCCGCTCCTGCCGGCGCTGATCGCCTTCAACGCGACCGCCAACCGCGAGTTTGCCGACGAGACCAATTCGTGGATCGAGTGCCGCGACCTAGCAGTGCTCGCCTACAAGCAGCACGGGCGCGACGGGAAGGGGAACTTCTCCCTGCATCCGCACCCGGAGCAGGTCTCCACCCCGCTGCTCGCGCGGGCGGACCAGCTCGGCGTCTACCGGATGGGCGCGATCTGCCTCGCCGAACCGCTGCCGCGCGGGGCGCGCGAGGTCGGCACGATCCAGTTTTACTTGGATGACCTGATCGTGAACGACATCGCCCTGACCGTGCGGGGCTGGGCCGCCGCCACCGGCCGCCGCGCCACCCGCGGCGCCGTGCACCTTGTCCTACGCTCGGAAACCGCCACCCACGTCTTCAGCGCGGTGCCGGCGAGCCGGCCCGACGTCGCCGCCGCCCTCCGCCAACCCACTTGGAAGGACGCCGGGTTCCACTTTGCCCGCCGGATCGACCGCCTGCCCCCGGGCACCTACCGCGTCGGCTTCCTGCTCGACGGCGGCGAGCGCCCGGAGTTCACCCTCTCCGCCCATCGCGTGGTGATCGACGGCCCGCGGAGCCGCGCTCTGCCCGCGGGGACGGCCGCCCGCTGACCCACGATGGCGACCCGAGCGGAACTGCAGGACCTGCGCGAGTTGCGCGAGCGGCGCCACCGCGACGCCACCGGCCGCTTCACCGTCGAGGGGGAGAAGGTGGTCGGCGAACTGCTCGCGGCGGGCCACCCCTTTCTCGCCCTCTACGCGACCCCGGAATGGCGCGGCGATCCCGGGGCCGTGCCCCTCCACCGCCTCTCCGCGGAGGAAATGGCGCGGGTGAGCCACTTCCCCACCCCGTCGCCCGTCCTCGCCGTCGCGCCGTTGCACCGCGCGGCCTTTGACCCCGCCGCCGGGCGCGGCCTCACGCTGGTCCTCGACGGCGTGCAGGACCCGGGCAACGTCGGCACGCTGCTGCGCATCGCCGATTGGTTCGGCCTCGACCAAGTGCTGCTCTCGCCGGACAGCGCCGATGTCTTTCATCCCAAGGTGGTGCACGCCTCGATGGGGTCCTTCGCCCGGGTGCGCGCGGCGAGCGCGCCGCTCGCCCCGGCGCTCGCCGCGGCCGCGGCGGCCACCCCCGGCCTGCCCGTGCTGGGCTGCGACCTCGGCGGCACCAGCATCCACGCCCTGCCTCCGCTGCCAGACGCGTTGATCGTGATCGGCGCGGAGGGCCGCGGCCTCTCGCCGGAGGTGCGCACGGCCCTGACCGGGCGAGTCACGATCCCGCGCCTGGGGCACGCGGAGTCCCTCAACGCCGCGGTGGCCGCCGGAATCGTCTGCGCGGCGTTGCGGCGAGGCTGAGCGGGCGGTCCCGGCGCCTCGCGCCGCCCGGGGGAAAAACGCGTATCCACGGCGCGGCGGGCGCGTCTTGCCAGCGTCCGCCCCCCGCCTAGCCTCCTGCCTCCACGTCTCCTATGAGCCTGTCCGTCCTGTCGCGCCTCGCCCTCGCCCTCGCTTGCCTGACCCCTTTCCCGGCCACCGCCGCGGCCGCCGAGGGTAAAGGACGCCGCCAACCCGCGCCCGCCGGATTGCGCAACCCGGGGACCCGCCAAGCCCAGCCCGAGATCGCGCCCGCCTCCGACGAGGGCACCCAGGCGCTCGCGCGGATGCAGTTGCCCCCGGGCCTCGAGGCGAAGCTCTGGGCCGCCGAGCCGATGCTCGCCAACCCCGTGGCCTTTAACTTCGACGAGCAGGGCCGCCTCCTCGTCGCCGAGACCTACCGCTACCGCACCAGCGTCCTCGATATCCGCGACTATATGGGGATCCTCGAGGAGGACCTCGCCTGCCGGACGATCGAGGATCGCACCGCCCTCATCCGCCGCGCCTTTGGCGAGGCCGGGGAACGCGAGCTGGGCCTCGAGGGCGAAGTCATCCGCCTGCTCGCCGATACCGACGGGGATGGCGTGGCGGACCGCAGCAGCGTCTACGCGGACGGCTTCAATGCCCCGCTGGACGGCATCGCGTCCGGGGTGCTCGCGCGCCGCGGTGAGGTTTACTTCACCAACATTCCCAGCCTGTGGAAATTCACCGGCGCGGAACGCGCGGAGACGCGCACCGAGCTCAGCCGCGGCTATGGCGTGCGGTTCAACTTCACCGGTCACGACCTGCACGGCCTCGTCTTCGGCCCCGACGGCCGCCTCTACTTCAGCAACGGCGACCGCGGTGCCACCGTCCGCACCCGCGAGGGCAAGGTCCTGTCCGTGCCCGACGAGGGCGCGATCTTCCGCTGCTGGCCCGACGGCTCCCACCTCGAGCTGTTCGCCACCGGCCTCCGCAACCCCCAATCGCTCGTGTTCAACGAGCTGGGCGACCTCTTCACCGGAGACAACGACTGCGACCAGGGTGACGAGGAGCGCTTTGTCCACGTGCTCGAGGGCGGGGACAGCGGCTGGCGCGTGGGTTACCAGTTTGCCCCGCTCGGCAAGGCCGGCCCGTGGAATCTCGAGCGCCTCTGGCACCCCCGCCACGAGGGCCAGCCCGCGTACCTCGTGCCGCCGATCTTCAACCTCGAGGACGGCCCGTCGGGCATCGAGTACTACCCCGGCACCGGCCTGAACCCGTCGTACCGCGGCCACTTCTTCATCACCCACTTCAAGGGCGCGGTCGCGAGCAGCGGCATTCACACCTACACGCTCAAGCCCCGCGGCGCCTCGTACGCCGTCGCTACCGCGCAACCCTTCCTCCGCTCGGCCCTGCCGACCGACGTGAAGTTCGGCCCCGATGGCCGCCTCTACACCGCCGACTGGGCGGACGGCTGGCCGAAGTCGCGCCGCGGCCGCATCTACGCGATCGCCGATCCCAAGCACGCCCAAGACCCGCTCGTGCGCGAGACGCGGGCATTGATCGGCGGCGACTGGACTCGCCGCCCCGCGACGGAACTCGCGCGCCTGCTCGGCCACGCCGACTGGCGCGTGCGGCTCGAGGCCCAGTTCGAGCTGGCCAACCGCGGCGACACCGCGGCCCTCGAGGCGACACTCGACGACCCCAAGCTGCCGGAAACGGCGCGCCGGCACGCCCTCTGGGGCCTCGGCCAGGTGGGCGCCCGCCAACCCGCCGCCCTCGCCGCCGTCCGCAACCACGCCCGCAACGCGGAACCGGCCTACGCTGAACTGCGCGCCCAGGCGCTGCGGGTCCTCGGCGACGCGCGCAACACTGCCGACGCGGAACTCTTCCTCGAAGCGCTCGACGCCGAGCCCGCCCGGGTCCGGTACTTTGCCGCCCAAGGCCTGGGCAAGCTCCGCCATGCCCCGGCCGCCAGTGTCCTGTTCGCCGCGCTGGAGCGGAACCACGATGCCGATGTCGCCCTGCGCCACGGGCTCGTGATGGGCCTCACCGGCGGCGCCAACCTCGCCGCCCTCCGCACCGCCACCCACGACGCCTCGCCGGCCATCCGCCTCGGCGCCCTGCTCGCCCTGCGGCGGCTGGGACGTCCCGAGGTGACGGAGGTCCTGCAGGACGCCGACCCCGCCCTCGTCCGCGAGGCGGCCATCGCCATCAACGATGTCCCGATCGCGGAAGGTTACGTCGCCCTGGCGGCGCTGCTCGAAGGCCCGACGCGCGACGAAGCCGTCTTGTTCCGCGCGCTCAACGCCCACTTCCGGCTCGGACGCCCCGCCAATGCCAATGCGCTCGCCGCCTACGCCGCCCGCGCCGACGCCCCGCCCCGCGCCCGCGCCGAGGCGCTCGCCCAGCTCGCCCAGTGGCCGAAGCCCCTCCAACGCGACCGCCTCGTCGGCGTCTACCGCCCGACCACCTCGCCCACCCGCGACCGCGCCGTCGCGACCTCCGCCCTCACCCCGGTGATCCCCCGCCTCTTTGCCCCCGGCACCCCCGCCGAGGTACTCACCGCAGCCTTGGAGGCGATGCAAACCCTCGAGCTCGAGGGCGCCACCGAGACGCTGCTCGCGCTCCTGCGCGACGAGTCCCGGCCCGCCGCCAGCCGCGTCGCGGCCCTGCAACTCCTCGACCGCCGCCAGGACCCGCGCCTCGCCGAGGCCGTTCGCCTCGCCGGCGAGTCCCGCGATCCGGCCCTGCGGCTCGCCGCGCTGCCGCTGGCCACCCGCCTCGCCCCCGAGACGGCTGTGCCGGTCCTGACCGCGCTGGTGGAGCGGGGCACGCCGGCCGAGCAGAAGGCGGCCTTCCGCAGCCTGGGTTTATCCCGCCAAGAGGCCGCGGATGACCTGATCGCCTCGCAGCTGCGCGCCCTCGCGGCCGGCCGCATCGCCCCCGAGGCAGAACTTGAGCTGCTGACCGCCGCCGAGCGGCGCACCGGCCCCGCGGTGAAGGCCCTGCTGGCCGAACGCACCGTGCGCCTCGCCGCCGATCCCGACCCCTTGGCCGCGTTCCACGCCAGCCTCGCGGGCGGCGACGCCGAGCGCGGCCGCCGCGTCTTTGAAAACCAGCCCGTGCTCGCCTGCATCCGTTGCCACCGCGCAGGCGGCGAGGGCGGCGATGCGGGCCCGAACCTCGCCGGCCTTGGCACCCGCGCCTCCCGCCGCGAACTCCTCGAGTCGATCCTCAAACCCAACGCAAAAATCTCTCCCGGTTACGACACCGTAGTCGTCACCCTCCGCAACGGCGGTACCGCCGCCGGCATCGTGGCGGAGGAGACCGCCGACCAGCTGACCCTGCGCAACCCGGAGAACCAGCTGGTGAAGGTGGCCAAGGCGGACATCGCCCGCCGCGACGGTGCCCCGTCCGGGATGCCCGAGGTTTATGCCACCCTGCTCTCCCCCACGGAGCTGCGCGACGTGGTCGAGTACCTCGCCTCCCTCCGCGGCGAAAGCCGGCCGGCGACCAACGTGCCCCGCGCCCTCCGCGGACCGCCCCCGTTGACTCGGGCGGAGTAAGGTGGCGGCGCGCCCCGCGGCCAGCGGGGATCAGGCGCCGCGGATCTCCTGGGTGTAACTGACGCCGAGGAACGCGCGGGACACGCGGCTCTGGTCGAGCAGGTGCCGCATATCCCGGAAATCCCCCTGCTCGACCACACGCGCAACCTCGGCCGCGAGGTCGGCCGGGCGCTTATTCCACGGCTGGGGCGAGAAGAACACCGCGTGGTTGTGCAGCAGGTGCGGCTTGCCCGCGGTGTTGTCTGGATGGCGGTAGAAGGCGCGGTCCACCGCGGCGGCTTCGAACGCCGAGAGGTCGGCCTGCAAGTCGACGCCCACGCCGCAGAGCAGGCCCGTTACGCCGGCGAGCCGCGGCTCGCGGTCGCCGGCGAACCAGTCGGCGAGGTTGTCCGCGTGCAGGATGGTCTGGCCGTTCGCGGGCTGGAAGCGGCGGATGGGCGAGCGGCGGATGCCGGCCCCCAGGACCCCGGTGAACTCGGCCCGGCCGGCGAGGCCGATCACACCGCGGTAATCCGGCCGTCGGGCGCGCGCGACGTCGAAGATCTGCCGGTAGAGCTGGTCGATGGGCAGCCCCGCGGGATCCCGGGCCTCGACCAGCAGGCACTCGTCGAAGCCGCCGTGCAGCGCCGCGTTGAAGCCGGTGCGGAGCGTGACCGACCGCGACGCGCGACGCGGAATGAGGAAATCCGGCGTGTCGCCGCCGTCGGTCGGCAGCCAGACCATCGTGCCGCCGATCGTGATCATCTCGCCCATGATCGGGAAATAATCCTCCAACTCATCCCCGAGGGCCCCGCAGCCGATGGAGTACTCGGTCTCGTCGAACCGGCGCGAGACGACGTCTTCCTCATCGAGCGAGGCGTGGAGGATGTCCTGCACGTGGCCGAGGATCTCGACGACGCCGCGGGTGCCGCCCGGGCCGGGCACGGCGGTGAAGGCGGCCCCGGAGGTTTCCCAGCGTTCGAGGTCGGCCCAGCCCGCCACGGCCGCGGCGGCGGCCAGCCGGCGCCGCGCCTCAGCCTGCGCCGCGGGCCGGTCGGCAAACGTCGGCAGGTGCGGCGCGAGGCCCGCGATCTCGATCACGTCCCGGCAGTACTCTTGAACGGAGCAGAGTAACAGCGCGCCCCCGCGGCCTTGGAGCGTGCGCAGCGCGCCGGTGAGCACCCGCAGCGCGGCACTGCTGAGGTAGGTCGTGCCGGCGAGGTCCAACACCACCACCCGGCACTCCGGGGCGGCCACGCGGGGCTCGACCGCGGCCGCCAGGGCCCGCGAACCCACGGTGTCCAGCCGGCCCCGCACCGCCAAGACGGCGAGCGCGGGAGTATCCTCGACGGGGGTGATCTCGAGTGGGGAGGCCTGCATCGACCGCAGGCTCAGCGCGGCGACCGTCCCCCGACGAGCCTTTTTCCCGTCCGCCGCCGGCTCCGCCCTTGTCTCGCCGCGCAACGGCCGCCAGCCTCCGCCGCACCCCGATGATCTCGCGTCTCCCCCGCCCGCTCGCCGCCTTGCTGCTCCTCGCCCTGCCCACGCTCGCCGCCGCTGCCGCCGCGCCCCGGCCCAATGTGGTGCTCCTGATGGGCGACGACCACGGCTGGGACGAGACCGGCTACAACGGCCACCCGCACCTCAAGACGCCCGTGCTCGACGAGATGGCACGTGCCGGCCTGCGCCTCGACCGGTTCTACTCCGGCGGCGCAAGTTGTTCCCCCACCCGCGGCACGGTGATGACCGGCCGCAACCACAACCGCTACGGCATCTATGCGCCCGGCTGGTCGCTGCGGCCCGAGGAGATCACCGTCGGCCACCTGCTCCAGCGCGCGGGCTACGCCACCGGCCACTTCGGCAAGTGGCACCTCGGCGCCGTCAAGGCCGCCTCGCCCGTCAACCCCGGCCGGATGGGCTTCGACACCTGGGTCTCGCACGACAACTTCTTCGAACTCGACCCGCACCTCTCGCGCAACGGCGGCCCACCCGAGCGCATCGTCGGCGAGAGCTCCGAAATCGTGATCGCTGAGGCCATCCGCTTCATCGACCGCGCTAAGGCCGCCGGCCAACCCTTCCTCGCCGTCGTCTGGTTCGGTTCGCCCCACGAGCCCTACCAGGCCAAGCCCGAGGACCTCGCCCTGTACGACGACCTGCCCGCCGACGTCGGCCAGCGCAAGGTGCGCGTCACCTCCAACCGCACCGGCAAGAACGTCGACCGCCTGCAGCGGGATGTGCTGCGCGAGCGGTTCGCGGAGATCTCGGCGATGGACCGCTCAATCGGCCAGCTCCGCGCGCACCTCCGCCGCCAGGGCCTGGGCGACGACACCCTGCTGTGGTACTGCGGCGACAACGGCACTCCGCAGGAGGCGGTCGCGACCGTGCCGTTCCGCGGCTGGAAGGGCAGCGTGTACGAGGGCGGCATCCGCGTGCCGGGCGTGATCGAGTGGCCCGCGCGCTTCCGCCAGCCCCGTGCGACGAACGTCCCGGCCGTGACCAACGACATTCTGCCCACGCTCTGCGCGCTCGCGGGCGTGCCCGTGCCCGCGCGGCCCCTCGACGGCACGAGCCTGGTCCCGCTGTTCACCGGCGCGGCCCCCGCGCGCCCGGCCCCGCTGGTCTTCTGGAACGCGCGCTCCCGCGGCGGCGCGGCGGCGCGGGCGAAACCGTACCTCGATCCGGAGCTCCAACGCGGGACCACCCCGCTGGTGAAACTAGGCCCCGACGGCACGCCGACCCGTAATTTCCAGAACGTGATTCAGACCGAGGTGACCTCCGAGGACTACGCCGGCGAGCGCGCCATTGTGGAGGACCGGTTTAAGCTGGTCGTCGACGGCACCGCCGCGGGGAAGACGGAGCTTTTCGACCTGGCGGCGGATCCGGCGGAAAAGACGGACGTGAGCGCCAGCCACCCGGCGGAAGCCGCACGGCTGGCGCGCGCGCTGCAGGCCGCGCAGGAGTCGATCCTGCGCAGCCGCACCGGCGCGGATTACCGCTGACGGCCGCGGTTGCATTGGCGCGGGGACGTTGCAGCCTCCCGCTCCAATGCATCACGCCGCGCTCTTCACTCCCGTCCGCCTCGGCGGGCTCCACCTGCCGAACCGGGTTCTGATGGCCCCGCTGACGCGCTGCCGCGCCGACGAGAGGCACGTGCCGACGCCGCTGATGGCCGAGTACTACGCCCAGCGCGCGGACGCTGGTCTGCTGATCGCGGAGGCGACGATGGCGATCGCGGGGAACGCCGCGTTCGGCGGGCGCGAGCCGGGCATCCATTCACCGGAGCAGGTGGCCGGCTGGCGCGCCGTGACCTCGGCCGTGCACGCGCGCGGCGGGCGCATCGTGCTCCAGCTGTGGCACGGCGGCCGGGCCTGCCACTCGCTCCTCAACGGCGGCGCGCAGCCCGTCGCCCCCAGTCCGGTCGCCATCGCCAACGACGAGATCAACACCCCGGCCGGCAAGAAGGCCTACGAGGTTCCGCGGGAACTGCGCGACGACGAGTTGCCCGGCATCGTGGCCGGCTTCCGCCAGGCCGCGGCCAACGCCCTCGCCGCGGGCTTCGACGGCGTCGAGGTCCACGGAGCCAACGGCTACCTCCTCGACCAGTTCCTGCGCGATGGCTGCAACCGGCGGACCGGAGCCTACGGCGGCCCCGTGGCGAACCGCGCCCGGCTGCTGCTCGAGGTGGTGGACGCCGCCGCGGCGGTCTGGGGCGCGGACCGCGTGGGCGTGCGCATCTCGCCGCTCAACGGCTTCAACGGGATGTCGGACACGGACCCGGTCGGCGTGACGCGGCACGTGGCGGCCGAGTTGGATCGCCGGGGCGTGGCGTACCTGCACCTGATGCGGGCGGATTTCACCGGGCAGCATCACGGCGATGTGGTGACGCCGGCGCGGGCGGCGTTCCGCGGGGCGTTGGTGGGCAACATGGGTTACGGGGCGGAGGAGGCGGCCGCGGCGATCACCGCGGGCACGTATGCGGCGGTGGCGTTCGGCCGCGCGTTCATCAGCAACCCGGATCTGCCCGCGCGACTGGCCGCGGGCGCGCCGTTGGCGGACCCGGATCCCGCAACCTTCTACACCCCGGGTCCCCAGGGTTACACCGACTACCCGAGCCTGAAGTGAGCCGCCCGGGGCCCCTGCCCTGAGCCCGTCGAAGGGCCTGCCCTGAGCCTGCCGAGGGGGTCAGAAGTACTTCTTTACGATCCACTCCGGCTGCCACTGGTCGGTCTTGCGGGGCTTGCCGGTGAGGTCGATGGGCGGCGGGAGGCGTTGGCCCTCGGGCAACGCGACCTTGTCGCCCACGCGCTGTTGCCATTCCCGCATCAAACCGCGGAGGCGCGTGACGTGCGCGGCGTGCGCGGGGTTGTCGTAGACGCTGCGGGTCTCGTGGGGATCGGTCTCGAGGTCGAAGAGTTGGCTGAAGCCGAGCTTCGGGTAGCAGATGAGCTTCCAACGCTCGTCGCGGACCGCGCGCTGGACCTCGAGGTACGGCAGGAAGACGGACTCGCGCACGCGTTCGCGGCGGCCTTCCCAGACGGGGCGGAGGCTGAATCCGGCGAGGCCGGCCGGGGCGGGCACGCCGGCGAGGTCGCACAGCGAGGGGAACAGGTCGAAGAGGTAGGTGAAGGCGCCCGATTCGCCGCCGCGCGGGATGCCGGGCCCGGAGAGGATGAGCGGCACGCGCATGCTGTGCTCGAAGACGTTCTGCTTGCCGAGCAGGCCGTGGCTGCCGAGGGCGAGCCCGTTATCGGCGGCGTAGACGATCACCGTGTTGTCCGCTTGGCCGGTACGGCGCAGCGCTTCGAACAGGCGGCCGATCTGGGCGTCGAGGTGGGCCATCATCGCGTAGTATTCCGCGAGCTGGTCGCGGATCATCGCCTCGGTGCGGGGCCAGGCGCCGAGGTTCTCGTCCCGGCCGCCGCTCATCGCCCCGTTGTCGAAGGGCAGCTGGGGCAGGAAGTCGGGCGGGAGCGGCGGGCGGTTGGCGTAGTCGGCGGGGAACCCGGGGCCGGGTTGGCGCGGGTCGTGGGGCGCCGTGAACGCGGCGTAGAGGAAAAACGGCTGCTTGCCGTCGTGCGTCTCCAGGAAGCGGAGCGCGGCATCAGTGAAGAGCTCGCTGGAGTACTTGGCGCCCGTGCGCACCTCCGTCAGGCGGCCATCGGGCCCGAGGTCGCGGATGGGCACCTTCTCGTGGTCGGACATCCCGCCGAACATCACCGCCTCGCCGCGGGCGAAGGCGCGCAGCCACGACGGTTGGCCGTTGTGCCACTTGCCGGTGCCGAAGGTCACGTAGCCGTTTTCCCGGAACAGCTCGGGCAGCAGCTTCGTGCCCTCAAGCGTCTGGGTGTTCACTTGGAACCAGGTCTTGCCCGACATCAGCATCGCACGGCTCGGGACGCAGACCGCACCGCTGTTCCCGCCGAACACATAGTTGCGGCGGAAGCTGAAGCCGGCGCGGACGAGGCCGTCGAGGTTGGGCGTCCGGATATGCGGGTTGCCGTGGGCGCCGATGGTGTCGGCCCGCTGGTCGTCGGCGAACAGGAACAGGATGTTGGGCCGGCGGGCCTCCGCCGCGAGGCCGGTGGCCGCGAGGAGCAAGGCGGAGAGCAGGGCGAGGAGTGGGCGGGGCATCGGGAGGGGGCGGGCGGGGTTTAGCGGCGGGGGATCCAACCGAGGGAGACGAGGAAGTCGTCCGCGGCGGCCAGAGTCTCGGCGTACTTCCCCTCGGCGCGACCGTGGTTGAAGAACCCGTGGGGCTGGCCGGGATAGCCGCGGAGCTCGCACCGGTTCCCCGCCGCCTGCATCAGGCGGGTGAAGGCGGCCGCGGTGGCGTAGGGCACGGTGGTGTCGGCCTCCCCGTGGAAGATGATCGTCGGCGGCAGGCCGGGGCGCACGTGGTGGGCGGGGGAAAGGGCGCGGGGCGCCGCGCCGAGCCGCTCCTCGGGCACGCGCGTGCCGAAGCCTTTCAGGTCGAGCCCCGGCAGCTCCGCGAGGACGAGCCCCGGGTTGAAGAGCACCAGCGCGTCGGGCACGGCGCTCACGCGCAGGTCGTCGGCGGGGTCATCGAGGCCCGGCAGGGTGGCGGTGGCGGCGGCGAGGTGCCCGCCGGCGGAGCCCCCGCCCACGGCGATGCGGCGCGGGTCGATCCCGAGACGGGCGGCGTTGGCGCGGACCCAGCGGACGGCCGACTTGGCGTCGGCGACGCAGGTGACCGGCTTTACCTGGTGGCGGGAGGCGACGCGGTAGTCGGCGGTGATCGCGACCATCCCGCGGGCGGCGAGGTGGCGACACTGCGGCTCGAACTGGGCGGGCGAGCCGCTCGTCCAGCCGCCGCCGAAGAAGAATACGATCGCTGGGCGGTCGGTGCGCGGACCGGTCGCGGGCTCGAAGATATGGACGTTGAGGGCGACTCCGCCCGCGTCCTTGTAGACCTCGGCGCGCGCGTCGGCGAAGCGCGGGGGGTAGGCGGGCGCGGCGGCGCGCAGCGGAGCGGCCAGGGCGAGGGCGAGCAGGAGCAGGCGGGGTAACGGATTCATCAGGGGGCGCCGGAGGCGGGCGGCTTCTCGATCAGGTAATCGCCGACCACGAGCGCGTCGAGCCCGGTGGTGTGGAACACCCCCAGCGCGTCCTCGAGCGAGTGGATGATGGGCTTGCCCATAATGTTGAAGCTCGTGTTGAGCAGCATCGGTACTCCGGTGCGCCGGTGGAAGGCGGCGATGAGGTCGTGGTAGCGCTCATTCCACTCGCGCCGCACGGACTGGAGGCGGCCGGTGGCGTTGACGTGGACGATTGCGGGTACCCGGGCGCGGGCGGCCGCGGTGAAGCGCAGCGTGCGCTCCATATAAGGTGAGACCTGATAGTCCTCGAACCACTCGGGGCCGTGCTCGTCGAGGATCGAGGGCGCGAAGGGGCGGAACTCCTCGCGGAACTTCACTAGGGCGTTGATGCGGTCCTTCATCTCGGCCGGTCGCGGGTCAGCGAGGATCGAGCGGTTGCCGAGGGCACGGGGGCCGAACTCCGCGCGGCCCTGCACCCAGCCGAGCAACTTCCCGGCCGCGAGGAGCTCAGCGGCGACCTCGTGGACCGTGCCGGGCAGGTGGCGCAAGCCGGGGAGCCGGCTGAAGCGCGCGAGGTGCTCGAGGGCGCGGGGCGCCACCGCGGAGCCGAGGTAGGGCGGGAGCACGCGCGCGGGGGCGGGCCGCCCGGGGTGGTCCTGTCGCCAGGCCAACAGGGCGCAGCCGAGCGCGTTGCCGTCGTCGCCCGGGGCGCTCGGCACGTGGAGCTGCCGGAAGGGCGTCTCGGCGAGGAGGCGGCCGTTGTAGGAAGAGTTCAGGCCGCAGCCGCCGCCGAGCACCAGCGCGTCGCCGAGCCCGAGCGCGTGGAAATTGCCGAGGAGCCGGGACATCGTCTCCGCGTAGAAGGCTTGGACCGTGGCCGCGAAGCCCGCCCACGCCATCGCGGGCGCGCCGGGCGGCCGGGCGCGGCGTTGCAGGCGCGCGAACGCCGCCCGCAGCACCGGCGTCCGCGGGTAACGCAAGCGCAGCCCGTCGACGCGCACGATGGCGCGCAACTCCTCCAGCACGGCGGGGTCGGGTTCCCCGTAGGGCGCGAGGCCCATCAGCTTCCACTCCTCGCCCCCTTCGCTGCTGAACCCGGCCAGGTCCGTGCAGACCGAGTAGAGAATGCCGATGCTCTCCGGCCCGCGGGCGGCGGCGACGCGGCGGAGCTCACCGCCGCGGTAGGCGTAAAAGGACATCGCCCCCGCCTCGCCCTGGCCGTCGACGACCGCGCAGGCCGCCTCGGTGAACGGGCTGGTGTAGCAGGCGTTCGCGGCGTGCGCGAGGTGGTGGGGGAACTTGACGAAGCGGACGCGGCGGTTGCCGTGGTCGCGCAGGAGGATGTCGGCGAAATGCCCCCCGGACAGCCGCAGGCTGGTATGCTGCAGCCAGAGGGAATAGAAGAGCACCGAGCGGTCGCAGAGGTAGCGGGTGAGACCCCCAGCGCGCCGCGGCAAGCGCTCGTGGTCGGCGAGGCCGAGCAGCGACTGCAGCTCCATCAAGCGCGTGAACGGCGCGCTCCACGCCTTGGCCAGAATAAACTCCCCCTGCGGATCGCAGTGATCGCGGAGGACACGACGGACCACTTCGCGGGGATCCGCGGCCGCGCCGTAGGCGCGCTTCACCTGAAGGAAGCGCTCGCTCGCCTCAGCGAAGAGGACCTCGCCGCGCTCATCGACGACCGCCAGCGCCGGGTCGTGGAAGGTGGCCGCGAGGCCAACGTAGTACCGGGGCATCGGCATCAGAGGACCACCCGTTCAAACGTGCCCGTGCGCGCGGCGGCGGCGACCGCCTCCGGGCTCAGTTCCGGCACCGCCGGCCGATGGCCGCGCCAGCGCATCACGTGCCGGTAGACCTTGAAGAAGGAGGCGCCGTTCTCGATCCGGATGCGCTCCGCCACCGAGAAGCGGCTGAACCGCAGCTTCTGGCGCCAGCCGAGCGCGGTGTAGATCATCGCCTGGCCGAGCCAGCCCGCCCCGGAGACGTTGCGCTTGTCCCAGGTGCCGTCGGACACGGACGGGCGCTGGATCGCGGCGAGCGGGTCGACGTGCACCACGGCGCGGTTGCCGTTGAGGATGGTGTAGAGGGTGTCGATCGACATCCCGCGGTAGTGTTGGCCGCGGCGCAGGAGTTCCCGCGCCCAGCCCGCGCGGACCACGTACGCGTGCGTCGTGAGGATGCCGCCGCGCAGGAAGTGGGGCGCGGGCCGGCCGGCCCGGCGGAAGACGAAGCCGCCGAGGTGCAGG
>JBILWD010000054.1:0-15852 GCA_044370095.1 Opitutaceae bacterium
TTACCCGCCAAACTCCGCCCTTATGGAACTCGATCTCGCCGCCCTCCCGCCGCGCGAAGCCCACGCGTGGATGATCGCCACGATTCTGCCGCGGCCGATTGCTTGGATCTCGACGGTCTCGCGGGACGGCCAGTCTAATTTAGCCCCGTTCTCCTATTTTCAGGCCATTTCCTCGCGGCCGCCGCTGCTGATGTTCGTTGCTGCGAACACCCGGGACGGTACCCCCAAGGACACCCTGCGGAACGTGCGCGAGGTCCCCGAGTTCATCGTGCACCTAGTGCCCTTCGCGCTGGCGGAGGTGATGAACGCCACCGCGGCGCCATTGCCCCACGGCGAGAGCGAGTTCGCCCACTTCGGAGTGGCCGCCACGCCGGCAGCCCGGGTGCGACCGCCGCGGGTCTCCAGCGCGCCCGTCGCCTTCGAATGCGCGGTCGAGCGTGAACTCTCCTTCGGCGAAGGCTCCGGCGCGGCCACGGTGGTCTTTGGCCGCATCCTCCACACGCACGTCCGCGACGACGTGCTCGGGCCGGACGGCCGGCCGGACCCGGCCCGGCTGGACCTGATCGGACGACTCGGCGGCGAGGCCTACGCGCGGACACGGGAAATCTTCACGGTGCGCCGTCCGGACGGAGCGCCCTAGGCGCGCGCTGGCGGCGGTCGGCTCTTCACTCCCGTCGTGCCGCCCAGAAGCGGCAGTCGTCGGAGAAGTCCCGGACGGCCCGCGATTCGCGCACCAGCTCTCGCCGCATCGCGTCGAACTGGTGCGTCCAGCCCGTCGTCTCCAGATCGGCAAGGATCTCCGCGCGGTCGGGGAGGTGCATGAAGGTCCGCCCGTTTTCGTCCGCGAAGTAACGGTCGCCGAACTCGACGAGCTGCGGGTCCTGGGCGCCGCGCGCCCAGCGCTCGGCCTCGAGCCGCCAGAGCGCCCGCTCGGTCCGCGAACTTTCCCGATCATGGGTGGTGAAAAGCAGGTGGGCGCCGGGCAGGCAGGCCGCGCGCAGCCCGGCGAGTGCGCGGCGGCGGTTCTCCCGGCCGGGGATCTGCATCAGACCGTTAAAAGGAAACAGGGCTCCGGCCGCGGGCGCCACGCCGGCGGCCGTGAGTGAGGGCAGGAGCTTAGTGGCGTCGGCCTCGAGGAACCGGATCGCCTCAGCGCCTCGTTCGGCAGCCAGACTGCGGGCCTGGTCGAGGAGTTCCGCCACGAAATCGAACGCGGTCAGTTGCCGGTAACCCAGCGCCCAGAGGCCGAGCGTGACCCTCCCAGCGCCGCACCCCGCTTCGAGCAGGGGCGCCTCTCGGTCCGGGAAGAAACGCTCGATCAGCAGCCGTTCGGAGGCCCAGAGGCCGAGCCCGTGGGCTGCGCGGGTGTAGTGCAGCACCGCGGCGAGGTCATTGAAATCCGCGCGAACGGTGGCGGCGTTGATCCGGGCCACGTGCGATTTAGCGCCGGCGCCAGGCGGCGAGGAACATCCCGTTCGCCTCGAGTTCCTGCGGCCACAGGGTCAGGCTCGCCGGGCCGTCGGGCACGCCGAAGAGAGGCGTGGGTTCCAGTTCGGGGTGCGCCGCGCCAAACGCGGAGGCCAGCTCGGTCGTCTCGCGCCGGGTAAGGGTGCAGACGGCATAGACGAGGCGCCCGCCCGGCCGAACAGCGGGCAAAGTGTGCTCCAACAAGGCGCGCTGGGTGACCGCCAGCTCGGCGACGTCCTCGGGGCCGGTCGTCCAGCGCGCGTGGGGGTTGCGCTGCCAGGTGCCGACGCCGCTGCAGGGGGCGTCGAGGAGCACGCCATCGAACTTCGTCTTGGTGGGCAGCCGCGCGCCGCCGTCCCAAGTGGCGGGGCGGAAGTTGAAAACGCCCGCGCGGGCCGCGCGGCGGCGGAGGGTCGCGAGCCGCCGCGGATTGCGGTCCGTCGCCCAGAGCAGGCCCTTGTTGCGCATCAGGTCGGAAAGGTGCAGGAGCTTGCCGCCCTCCCCGGCGCAAGCGTCCCACCAAGTTTCGCCCGGCTGGGGCGCGCAGGCGTGGCCGACGAGTTGGGAGGCGAGGTCTTGGATTTCAAAGGCCCCGCGATGGAAGGCCGGAGTGAGAAAGAGGTCTTGAGTGCCCCCGTAGCGGAGCGCGTCCGGCGCGCGGTCGGACGCGCGGCAATTGCCGAGTTCGCGGCTGAGCGTCACCGAGGTGCCCGGGCGGGCGCGGAGCCAGAGCACGGGCTCGCGCTGCAGCTGGCGCAGGAAATCCGCGGGTAGGTCCATCTCCGCGCGCAGCCACTCCGGTATCGCCCGGGCGGCGAGGGCCTCGGGTTTGATGGCTCGCGGGTCCGCGTTGAACCGGGCCTGCAACTCGAGGGCGGCTGCGGTCTGGCGCTGGAGGGAGTCGCTGGGGTTGAGCCACTCGCGCCAACGAAAGGCGGCGAAGACGGCGCGACTGATCTCCCGGCGCTCGCGGCCGCCCAGTCGGCCGGAATCCGCGAGGTGGCGGCGCAGGACCGCGTCGGCCGGGAGCTCACCGGTGACTCCCGCGAGGACGCGCGCGGCGTGATTGAGGATGGCGGATTCGTGCATTTAAAGAGGCGGCGCGCCGGTTCACGACCGGCGCTTCCAGCGACGATCTTCCTTCAGTTCGAGGCGGCGGGTCTCCACCAGCACACCGGCGACGGCGGGGTGAGCGCGCAGTTCCTGAAAGGACGCGGCGTTGATCTTCCACGTAAGGGCGGGGCTGGCCTCTGCCACCGGCGTGAAGCGGTCGGGGAAGGCGAAGGCGAACTCCACGCGGGTGTCCCCGACCTGGCGGTCGATGGTCGCCCGCAGGCGGGTGAGGAAGTCGGGCGTCCCGGGGGCCTCGGGGCGCAGCAGCCAGGTGACTTTACTGACGAGCGCCGCGATCTGGCCGTCGAGCGGGTAGCATTCCTTGACGTTGAGGCGCGCGCCCTCGGCGTTGACCAGCACGTTACCCAGCACGAGTACCAGCGCGTTCTCGCCGAGACTCTGGCCGTAAGCGGCATAGCCGTCGGCGAAGAGGTTTAGCGCGAGGGTGGCCCGCCGGGTGGCGAGGGTGAAGGCGACCCAGGGGCGGTTATCCTTTTTCGCCAGCTTCTTCACCAGGCTGCCGGCGATCCCGCAGAGGCGGAATTCGGTGCGATCCGGCTGTTGCAGCAGCGCCTCGGGGGCGAAGGTGTCGATCGACTCGGTGAGGCCCGCGTAGGCCTCGAGCGGGTGGCCGGAAACGTAAAAGCCGAGGAGCTCCTTTTCGAACGCGAGCTTCTCCGCGGGCGGGAAATCCTCCGCGGGCGGGCGTGGCCGGTTCGCGGCGACGCCGGGCGCGGGGGCAGCGGGCACGGGGTCGCCGCCGAGGAGATCGAGAAAGCTGTGCTGGCCCGCGGCGCGGTCGCGCGCCGCGGCGGCGGCGGCCGCCAGCGCGCCGTCGATCCCGTCGAAGAGCGCGCGCCGCGGGGCGCCGGAATAGTCGAAAGCCCCCGTCTTCACCAGGTGCTCGAGCACGCGCTTGTTGATCGCGCGGCCGTCGATCCGGCGCGCGAAATCCTCAAAGCACCGGTAGGGCCCGCGCGCCTCGCGCTCGGTGATGATCTGCTGCGCCGCGAGCTCGCCCACGCCCTTGATCGCCCCCAATCCGAAGCGGATGCGCCCGCTGACGGGCGTGAATGTCTCGCGTGACTCGTTCACGTCGGGGCCGAGCACCGTGATGCCCATCGCGCCGGCCTCGGCGACGAAGTGCGAGACCTTGTCGGCGTTGCCCAGCTCCGCGGTGAGGACCGCGGCCATAAAAGCCACCGGGTGGTTGGCCTTGAGGTAGGCGGTCTGGTAGCTGACGAGCGCGTAGGCCGCCGAATGCGACTTGTTGAAGCCGTAGCTGGCGAACTTGTTGAGCAGGTCGAAGATCTCGTTCGCCTTGCGCTCCTCGATGCGGTTCACCCGCCCGGCCCCCTCGACGAACTTCAGGCGTTCCTTGGCCATCGCCTCCGCGTCCTTCTTCCCCATGGCGCGCCGCAGCATGTCGGCGCCGCCGAGCGTGTAGCCCGCGATGATCTTGGCGCATTCCATCACCTGCTCCTGGTACACGATGATGCCGTGCGTCTCCTGCAGCGACTGCTCGAGCAGCGGGTGAGGGTAGGAGACGCTCGCCGGGTCCTTCTTGCCGCGGGCGTAATCGGGGATGAACGCCATCGGGCCGGGACGGTACAGCGCGCAGATGGCGTTGATGTCGTCGATGTTCGAGACGCCCACCTGGCGGCAGGCGTTCTGCATCCCCGGCGACTCGAGCTGGAACACGCCGACGGTGCGGCCCGCGTTGAGCAGGGCGTAGGTCGCGGGTTCGTCGAGCGGGATGGTCTCGATGTCGAAGGCCGGGTCCGCCCCGCGCCGGATGTGCGCGACCGCGTCGGCGATCACGGTGAGCGTCTTCAGCCCGAGGAAGTCCATCTTCAGCAGGCCCAGCTTGCCCACTGCATTCATATCGAACTGCACCGTGATGTCGCCCTCCTGCAGGGTGAGCGGCACGAACTCCTCGAGGGGCTGGTCGGTGATGATGATCCCCGCGGCGTGCTTGCCGGTGTTGCGCACCATCCCCTCGAGCACGCGGGCCTGGTCCATGATGCGCTTCGCGACGGGATTCCGCGCCACCTCGTCGCGCAGCTCCGCGCTCTTGGTGATGGCGTCCTCCAGGGTGATGTTGAGCTCGTCCGGCACCATCTTGGCGAGCCGGTCGGCCTCGGCGAAGGGGAGGTTATGCACCCGCGAGACGTCGCGGATGACCATCTTCGCCCCGAGGGTCCCGTAGGTGATGATGTTCGCGACGCACTGCTCCCCGTACTTGCGCCGGACGTAGTCGATGACCTCGCCGCGGCGCCGCATGCAGAAGTCGATGTCGAAGTCGGGCGGGGAGACGCGCTCCGGGTTGAGGAAGCGCTCGAAGAGCAGCCGGAAGCGGATCGGGTCGAGGTTCGTGATCCCCAGCAGGTAGGCGACGAGGCAGCCGGCGCCGGAGCCGCGGCCGGGACCCACGGGGATGCCTTGGCCCTTCGCCCACGCGATGAAATCCCAGACCACCAGGAAATAGTCGACGAACCCGGTGACGCCGATGATCGCCAGCTCGAACTCGAGCCGCACCACCAGCTCCTCGTCGCGGGTGAGGCCGGCGTAGTCGGGCGCCTGCGGTTTCTGGCCCGCAGGCGGGTTACGGATGCGCTCCAGCCGTTCCGCGATCGCCGGCTGCGCGGCGACGGGCGCCGGATCAAAGCCGTAACGGGTCCGCAGGCCCTCGAGGCAGAGCTGGTGGAGGTAGCCTGTCCGGTCGGTTTTCACCTCCGGTGGCAGCGGGTAGCGGGGGTAGCGCTCGCTGCCCTTGGGGAAGGGGATCGCGAGGTCGCACATCTCGGCGACGAGCTGGGTGTTGGGGACCGCATCCGGGACCTCCGGAAACAGCCGTGCCATCTCCGCGCCCGACTTCAGGTAGAACTCCTGCCCGGTGAAGCGCATCCGCTTCTCCTCCTCGATCTTGGCGCCGGTCTGGATGCAGAGCATCGCGTCGTGCGGGCCCGCGTCGGTCTGCCGCACGTAGTGCACGTCGTTCGAGCAGACCACCTTCAGGTTGAAGTCCGCCGCGAGTTGCAGGAGCCCGGGAATGATCTGCCGCTGCTCGGGGAGGCCGTGGTCCTGCAGCTCCACGAAGAAATTCTCGCGGCCGAAGATCTCCACGAAGCGCCCGCAGGCGCGGCGCGCCTCCTCCTCGCGGCCGTGCAGGAGGTGCTGTGGCACTAGCGAGGCGAGGCAGCCGGTGAACCCGATCAGGCCCTCCGCGTGGCGCGCGAGGGTGTCTAGGTCGGTACGGGGCTTGTAGTAGAAGCCCTTGAGGTGGGCGTCCGACACTAGCTTCAGCAGGTTCTGGTAGCCCTGGAGATTCCGCGCGAGCAGGCCGAGGTGGAAGATGGTCTTCCCCTCGTCGTCATTGCGTCCGTGCTTTTCGAGCCGCGAGGTCTCGACGAGGTAGAGTTCGCAGCCGATCAGCGGCTTCAAGCCGCGCGCCTTCGCCTGCTGGTAGAATTCGATCGCGCCGTAGAGGTTGCCGTGGTCGGTGAGCGCCATGGCGTTCATCCCCATCTCCACCGCCCGCTCGACCAGACGGTCTATGCGGCAGCAGCCGTCCAGCAGACTGTAGTCGGTGTGGACGTGAAGGTGGACGAACTGGGGATCGGCGGCGGACACGCGCGGGCTGAGGGAAGCCGGTGCGCGCGGCCGGGCAAGAACCGAAACGTCCCGCGGCGGCGAACGGGTTTGCGCTCGCCAGCCGTAGGGGCCTGGACACGCTCGTTGCGCCCCACGCGCCGGCCCCCGCGCGTCTCCTCCCCGATGAGCTCCTCCGCCCCTGCGCCGCTCCCCGACCGCCTGCAGTCACTCGACGTGTACCGCGGCCTGATCATGATCTCGCTCGCGTGCAACGGCTTCGGCCTCGCCGCGACCGCGCGCAACCACCTCAAGGCCGATCCCGACTCCGGGTTCTGGAGCGTGGTGCTGCACCAGTTCGAGCACGCCGAGTGGCGCGGGGGTGGCTACTGGGATCTCATCCAGCCGTCGTTCATGTTCATGGTGGGCGTGTCGATGGCGTATTCGTACGTGCGGCGCCAGCGCGAGGGCCAGGCGTGGGGGCGGATGTTCGGGCACGCCTGCTGGCGAGCGGTGGCGCTGGCGGCCCTCGGGATTTTCCTGATCTCGAACGGGCGTAACGGCACCGAATGGTCCCTGATGAACGTGCTCACGCAGATCGGCCTCGGGTACCCGTTCCTCTTCCTGCTCTGGGGGCGCTCCCCCCGCGTGCAGGCGGGCGCCGTGGCGGCGATTTTGCTCGGGACCTGGGCCCTGTACGCCAGCTATCCGGCGCCGGGGATTGATCCGGCCGCGGGGGCCCCGAAGGCGGGCGTGACCGCCGCGTGGGCTCAGCAGCATCTCGCGGGCGTCGGCGCGGCGTGGCACAAGAACGCGAACGTCGGCCACGCGGTCGACACCTGGCTGCTGAACCTGCTTCCGCGGTCCGAGCCGTTCGTATTCAACGGGGGCGGCTACCAGTCCATCAACTTCCTGCCGTCGCTGGCGACGATGCTGCTGGGGCTGATGGCGGGCGAACTGCTGCGGTCGGGCCGCGAGGCCCGGGACAAGGCCCGGTGGCTCCTGTTGGCCGGTCTCGCGGGGCTCGCCCTGGGTCTCCTCGGGTCGGCGCTGGGGATCCCGCTGGTGAAGCGGATCTGGACGCCTAGCTGGGCCCTGTGGTCGACCGGATGGTGTGCGCTGATTTTGGGGACGTTGTATTGGGCCGTCGACGTTCGGCGGTGGCGTGGTTGGACGTTTCCGCTGGTCGTGGTGGGAATGAATTCCTTGGCGATCTACGCGATGGGGATGCTCCTGCGGCCGTGGACGGCGAAGACCTTCCAGACCCACCTCGGGGCGGACGTCTTCAAGGTGCTGGGGGCGAACAACGCCCCCTTCGTGCAGGCGACGGTGGTGGGCCTGGTTTTCTGGCTGGCCTGCTGGTGGCTCCACCGCCGCCGGATTTTTCTGCGGCTCTGACGTCTAAGGATTGAAATCACCGCCCGCCTCCGCCTCAGAGCTCGCCGAGGCGGATGCAGGCCGCCTCGCGGGCGGGGCCGGCAGGGATCAGTGGAGGCACCGCCTCGCGGCAGCGATCCACGGCGTGCGCGCAGCGGGGATGAAAAGCACAGCCCGAGGGCGGGTTGATCGGCGACGGCGGATCGCCCGGCAATACCAACCGCTGCCGGGTCCGCTCCACATCGGGATCCGGCACCGGAATCGCGCTCACCAGGGCCCTCGTGTACGGGTGCTGCGGGCGCTCAATCACCTCCGCCGCCGCGCCCAGCTCCACGATCCGCCCCAAGTACATCACCGCCACCCGGTCCGAGATGTGTTTCACCACCGAGAGGTCGTGCGCGATGAAGATCAGCGTGAGATCCATCTCCCGGCACAGACTCGCCAGAAGGTTTAGGATCTGCGCCTGGATGGAGACGTCGAGGGCCGATACCGGCTCGTCCGCCACCACGATCCGCGGCTCCAACGCGAGGGCCCGCGCGATGGCGATCCGCTGCCGCTGGCCGCCAGAGAACTCGTGCGGGTACTTGCGGAGAAAACGAGGCGCGAGGCCCACCCGTTCCATCAACTGGTGCACTCGCGCCGGGATCTCCTCCGCCGGGCAGACGCGGTGGACCCGGAGCGGCTCCGCGAGCGTGTCGAACACCGTCATGCGCGGGTTCAGCGACGCGTAAGGATCCTGGAAAATCATCTGCAGGTCGCGCCGCGCCGCCCGCACTTCCTCGGCGTTCGCCGTGGTCAGGTTGCGGCCGCCGAGGAGCACGGTCCCCGCGGTCGTCGGCAGCAGCTGCAAAATGGTGCGGGCGAGAGTGGATTTACCACAGCCGGACTCGCCGACCAAGCCGAGGACCTCGCCGCGCTGAATACTGAGGGAGACGCCGTCGACGGCCTTCACGGTGCCCGCGTCGCGCCGGAAGATCAGGCCGCGGTGCAGCGGGAAGTGGGTCTTGACGTCACGGAGCTCGAGGATCGGGGCGGACATCGGGCGGGTGGGGTCAGAGTTCACCGGCGTGCGCGCGCGGGCAGGCGTGCCGGTGGCCGGGGGCCGCCTCGCGCAGTTCTGGCCGTTCGCCCCGGCAGGCCTCCACCGCGTGCTCGCAACGGGCCGCGAACGCACAGCCGGCGACGGGACGGGAAAGATCCGGCGGCAGTCCGGGAATGGTGTAGAGCGTCGAGCCCTTCGCCTGCAGCGCGGGGATCGAGCGCTGCAGCGCGCGGGTGTACGGGTGCCGCGGCGCGTGGAAGAGCGTCCGGGTGTCGGCGGTCTCCACGATGCGCCCCGCGTACATCACTTGCACGCGGTCACAGAGGCCGGAGACCACCCCGAGGTCGTGGGTGATGAAGATGACCGCCATCCCCAGCTCGCGCTGCATCTTGCGGATCAGCTCCAGGATCTGCGCCTGCACCGTCACATCCAGCGCGGTGGTCGGTTCGTCGGCGATGAGCAGCTCGGGCTTGGTGATTAGGGCCATCGCGATCATCACGCGCTGCCGCATCCCGCCGGAGAACTCGTGCGGGTAGAGGTCGAGACGGCGCGCGGCATCGTTGATGCCCACCGCCTCGAGCATCGCCAGCCCGCGGCGCCGGGCCTCCTCCCGCGGCAGCCGCTCGTGGATCAGCAGCGGCTCGATCAACTGGTCGCCGATCCGCAGGTACGGGTTCAGCGACGTCATCGGATCCTGGAAGATCATCGCGATCCGCTTGCCCCGCAGCGCTCGTGCCTCTTCCGGCCGGCACCGCAGCAGGTCCGTCCCGGCGAACACCGCGCTCCCACCCTCGATCCGGCCGGGCGGCTGCGGGATCAGGCCGAGGATCGAGTAGCAGGTGACCGACTTGCCGGATCCGGACTCGCCGACGATGCCGAGCGTCTCGCCCCGCTCGAGGCTGAAGCTCACCCCGTCGACGGCCCGGGTCACGCCGGTGCGGGTGTGGAAGCTGGTCCGGAGATCGGTGACTTCAAGGAGGGGCACGGCGAGAGTCGAGGAAGCGTCAAGACGGGAACCGGCCGCCGGAAATAGGCAACATCTCCCGCACAGCCGCCGCGGCGGTCGCGGGGGCGAGTTGGGCAAGGTCGCCGCCGCCGGTGGGCGGGCAGCCCGGGGGCTGCAGCACGCGGTGCGGGGCGGTGAAGACCGGTCCGGTGCGGATCGGATTGGTCGGGCCGAACAGCGCGAGGACGGGGACGCCCAGCGCGTTGGCGAGGTGCATGCCGCCGGTGTCATTGGTGACGAGGAGGCGGCAGGCGCCGAGCGCGGCGGCGAAGCCGGGGAGGTTCGTTTCACCGGCCCGGTTGCGCACCCGTTCCGCGGGCCAGCCGGCGGCCACCGCCGCGGCGAGCGGGCGATCCCCCGGGGTGCCGAAGAGTTCGAACCGCTGGTCCGGCAGCGCCTCGACGAGGGAACGCCAGTGGGGGACGGGCCAGCGTTTCGCGGGAAAATTCTCCGAGCCGACGATGAGTCCGATAGGCGCGTCCGCTCCCGTCGCCGGCGGGGGTCCCAGCGGGCTAAGATCGGGAGACTCCGTAAGGCCGAAGTGGCCCAGGAAGGAGGTCCAGAGCTCGAGTTGATGCCGGCGCGACTCGTCCCAATCGGCCGGCACGCGGAAGCGGTGGGAAAGCAGGGGCCGCGGCCGGCCCGCCCGCACGAGGCCGAAGCGCTGCCTGGTGCCGGTGCACCACGCCTCGAGATCGCCGCGCAGGGACTGCGTGACCAGGAGCCAGACGTCCGGATATTCCGCGGCCAGTCTGCGGAAGAAGCGAAAATAGCCAGGCCCGCGCGCCGGCAGCGCCACGTAGCGGTCGCCCAGGCCCCACGTCTCCACCAAGGGACCGAAGGCGGCTCGGCCGACGAGGACGAGTTCGGCGTCGGGCCGGCCCCGGCGCAGTGCGCGGAGCAGGGGCGCCGCCAGCACGACGTCACCCAGCCAGTTCGGCAGCCGGATCCAGATCCGCGTCCGGCGGGGCGGCGCGGCCAGGCCGCGCGCCGTGAGCTCCGCGCGGAGCAGGTTGCGCTTCGACTCGAGACGGAACCGAAGCGCGGGCTGGTCCTGGTGCCGCCAGCGGTCGTGGGCCCAGAGCCACGAGGCGCACAGGTCCTCGTCCGTTGCCAGCAGGTTCTCCAGCCAGCGGTTCAGGCCGAAGGTGACGGCTTCCGACGTGCCATCGTGCGCGAGTTCGCGGGCGCCGATCTCGACGCGCCAGAACCCGTGGCGGCGCGGGTAGATCCCGTACACGCGGGCGCCGAACTTTTCCGCCAGCAGGCCGGGCAGCTCGGTGGTGGCGCACACGCGGCCGAAGAGGGTGGTGAGCGCGCCCTGCAGGCCCGCGTTCTGGTCGAATAGGATGCCGACGAAGCCACGGCGGCGGAGGATCTTCAGCGCTTCGGCAAAACCCTCCTTGCGCGAGAGCAGGCGCATCCCGAAGCGTTCGCGGGCCGCGCGGACGAAACGATCGGCGGCCGGCGCGTCGAGCGGGCGGTAAATGATTCCGAACTCGGGAAAGGCTCCCGGCACAACCAGCGGCTGGGCCGTCTGGACTTCCCAGTGCGCGAGGTGCGGCGAACAGATCAGCGTGGGGGCGGGATCCTCCCGGTGACGGGCGTGGAGCGCGAGCAGTTCGGGTCCGGCCCGGACGATGCGGCGGAGGCGTTCCGGGCCGAGGTAGGGCAGGGCGAGGGAGAGCAGCCCCGTCTCAACCAAGCGGCGGCAGCTCTCGCGGCCGATGCGGCGACGCCACGCCTCGTCCCGTTCGGGGAACGCGTGGTGGAGATTTGAGAGGATGAGCCGCCGGCGGCGCGGCAGCAGGAGGAAGATCCCGTCGCCCAGCAAGTGCGCGAGCAGGCGCAGCAGGCCCTCGGGGCTGTGCGCCGCGAGGCGGCCGAGCAGTTGAAGCAGCAGGAGCAGCACGGGAAGGGTTCCGCCGCCGGTGGTCCGGCGGGCGGTCGCGGCTCAGGGCTCGCCGGCCTTGGCCGCGGCCTTGCGTTTACCGCCGCCGGCCTTGGCCCGGCCCGTGCCCGCGGCTCGCCTGGCTTCCGCCTCGGCCTCTACTGCGTGCATAAAAGCGGCGCGCCGCGCCGGATCTTGGCGGGCACGGAAGACCTCGAGCAGCGGGTCGCGCGTGCGTACCATCCAGGCGTCCAACGCCCCGGTGAGTTGCTCCTCCGTCACACGATGAGCGGGCTGGCCGATCAGGTTGCGCAGGGCGTCCGGATCGGAGGCGTAGTGGTAGAGTTCCTCCGGACGCCGGTGTTCAAACAGATCGAGCCGGGCGGCCAGCGCCGGGTCGGTGCGGGCCAATTCCTGCATCCGCCGGAAGGTGGCAGTGCCGCGCGTGGCCGTCGCCATCACGCGCGTGCCGTCGGACCAGGGGTTGAACAGGTAGCCGTGCTCGCGGGTGATGATGGTCCGCATCGGGTGGCGGTGGCCCCCAGAGTTCTCGTTGTACTCCGCCACAATATGGTCGCGGCCCTCCTGCGTCGCTCCGCGCAGCACCGGGGCGAAGGACCGGCCGTCGACCCCGGTCGGTTCGGGCAGGCCGAGCATTTCGAGTACCGTGGGCAGCAGGTCCACCCCAGAGACGAGATGACGCTCATCTACGGCGCCCGCGCGGGTCACCCCGGGCCAGCGCACCATCCACGGCGTGCGCGTGCTGTGGAAATACAGCTGGGTCTTAGCGAAGGGGAGGGGCATCCCGTGGTCGGAGAGGAACATCACGATGGTGCGCTCCTCCTCGCCGGATTCGCGGAGCGCCGCGAGGATGGCGCCGAGGCCGTCGTCCGCGCGACGGACGGAGGAGTGGTAACGGGCGAGTTCGACCCGCACCTTTGGGTCGTCGAAGAGGAAGCCGGGCACCGGGACCTCCGTCGGAGA
Organism: Opitutaceae bacterium; assembly: GCA_044370095.1. Lineage (GTDB taxonomy): Bacteria > Verrucomicrobiota > Verrucomicrobiia > Opitutales > Opitutaceae > ER46. The sequence goes on from JBILWD010000054.1 coordinate 12,472, forward strand.
AAATACGCGGCTCGGCCGGTAGCGGGCGTCGGCGGACGCATCCTCGCCAAAGAAAGGCTTGTGGGGATCCGAGAGATTGAGGTTCAGGAAGAACGGCTTCCCTGCGCTCCGAGCCTCGGCGATTCCGCGGCGCGCGCTCTCGCCGTAGGAGGCCGGATCCTTCTGGTGCAGCGGAGTGCCATCGGGACGCCGGTCGAGGATAACATCCCAACCGGGGTACGGTGAGTAGGGGGTCGAGTGTTCCACTTTGTGCCGGATCCCTGTGTAGTAACCGGCGGTGCGCAGGAGGTCGGAGAGGTGCGGCCAGCCGGGGTTGCGGACCTGGTAGAAGCCCTCGATCCGGTTGTTGTGCGGGTAGCGTCCCGAGAACATCACGTTCCGCGAGGGCATGCAGTTGCCCACCTGCACGAAGGCGTGCGCGAAACGCAGGCCCGTCGCCGCGAGGCGGTCCATCTCGGGCGTGGCTCCCGGCAGCGGGCAGCCGTACACGCCGAGCGAGTCGCAGCTCAGGTCGTCGGCAGTGACCAGCAGCAGGTTCCAGCGCGGCGCCGCGGCCAGCAAGGGCGCGGCCAGCGCGAGGAGGCAGGCGAGGCGGAGGGGGCTCATCGGTTGCGCCGGAGCGAGCCGGAACCCGTCCGCCGCGTCAACCGCGCCCGCGGGCGTTTTGGGGTTGAGACGGCCGCCCGAAACGGCGGACTCGCCGCAGCCCCTCCACCCCAACCCCATGAACATCGGCGGCGCCGGCACCACCCAGAACACCTTTGACGCGATCGTCGTCGGCTCTGGCATCAGCGGCGGCTGGGCCGCGAAAGAACTGACCGAGAAGGGCCTCCGCACTCTGCTGCTCGAGCGCGGCCGCCACGTGAAGCACGGGGATTACCCGACGGCGATGATGGAGGCGTGGGAGTTTCCGGGCCGCAACCGCCGCTCGAACCTCGAGCTGGAGCGCCAGGCGAAGCAGAACCGCACCGGCTACACGACGCACTGGCCTCGGCGCACTGGTTCGTGGATGACGTCAATAATCCCTACTCTGAGGATAAACCCTTCGACTGGATGCGCGGTTACCACGTCGGGGGCCGCTCGCTGCTCTGGGTCCGGCAGTCTTACCGTTTCAGCGAGCAGGATTTCGAGGCCAACGCGCGCGATGGCGTGGGCGTCGACTGGCCGATCCGCTACCGGGATCTCGGCCCGTGGTACGACCTCGCCGAGCGTTTCGCCGGCATCAGCGGCCGGCGGGCGCTTCTTCCCGCTGCTACGCGAATACACCCTGCTCGGCTATTTCACGTCGGAGCGGGTGGGCCGGGAGGTCCTGCACTACGATCCGGTGCCGGGCCGCTGGGATCCGTGCGTGCCGCTCGCCGAGGTGGGCGACCGGCTGTGGACGCGCTGAGCGGCTTCTGCCGCCGCGGCGGGAACGGAGCTGCGCGCCCTGTGGATTGCGCTGGGGCTCCGGCGGGGTCGCCCGCGGCCGGAGGCGGGATTAAAGCAGCAGCAGGGCGGGGCTTTCGAGCAGCGTCTTCAGCGCGTTGAGGTATTGCGCGCCGACGGCGCCGTCGACCACCCGGTGGTCGCAGGACAGCGTCACGGTCAGCGTCTGCCCGATCTCGATGCGCTCGCCGCGCACGACGGGCTTCCGCACCACCGTGCCGACCGCGAGGATGGCGGCGTTGGGCGGGTTGATGATCGCGCTGAAGCGCGGGATGCCCATCATGCCGAGATTCGAGACGCAGAACGTGCCGCCGGTGAATTCCGCGGGGGCGAGCTTCTTCTCCTTAGCGCGCTTGCCGAGGGCCTTCGCCTCGGTGGAGATCGCGAAGAGCGACTTGAGGTGCGCGTCGCGTACAACCGGGGTGATCAGGCCGTCCTCGATCGCGACCGCGAACGAGACGTGCGCGGCGGCGAAGTAGCGGATCTGGTTGCCCTCCCAGGAGGCGTTGACCTGCGGCACGCGGCGCAGCGCTTCGGCGCTGGCCTTCAGGATGAAGTCGTTGACCGAGAGTTTTACCCCCTCGGCTTCGAGCGTCGCGTTGAGCTGCTCGCGGAGCGTGGTGAGCGGTGCCGCGTCGATCTCAATCTCGACGTAGAAGTGGGGCAGTTGGGTCTTGGACTCCAGCAGCCGGCGGGCGATGGCGCCGCGCATATTCGAGACGGCGACGGCGCGTTCTTCTTGAATCGGACCCTTGGCAAGGACGGAGGCGGCGGCGCGGGCGGCGGCCGGGGCAGGCGCTGCTGCGGCTGCGAGGACATCGGCGCGGCGGATGCGGCCTCCGGGGCCAGAGCCCTGGACGCGCGCGAGGTCGATGCCTTTGGCGGCGGCGACTTTGCGAGCTAGGGGAGTGGCCTTGATGCGGCCGGCCGCGGTGGGCGCGGGCGCCGGCGTGGGAGCGGGAGCCGCGACGGCCGCGGGCGCGGACGCAGCGACAGCTGCCGGGGCGGGCGCGGGAGCCGGTGCGGGGCTGGCCGCGGCGGTCGCCGCGGGGGCCTTGGGGGCGGGCGCGGGGGCTGCCTCGCCGGGCTTGCCGATGGCGCACAGCGGGGCCCCGAGGGCGACCTGTGAGCCACCGGGCGCGTAGATCTTGAGGATCGTCCCGTCGAAGAAGCATTCCAGCTCCATCGTGGCCTTATCGGTCTCGACCTCGGCGAGCATATCGCCCGCCTTCACGACGTCGCCCTCTTTCTTCAGCCATTTGGCCAGCGTGCCCACCGTCATGGTGTCGCTGAGCTTTGGCATTTCGATGATGTTGGCCATGGCGGTGAGGGAAGCGGGGTTCAGGCGAGCGTCTCGAGGGCGGCCTGGAGGACGCGGCGCGGGTTGGGGAGCTGCTCGACCTCGACGGGCGGACTGTAGATCGCGGGCGCGTCCACGGTCGCGAGGCGATGGATGGGGCCGTCGAGCTCGTCGAAGGCCTCGCGCTGAATCATATAGGCCAACTGGGAACCGACGGAGGCGAAGGGCTTCTGCTCCTCGACGATCAGCACCCGGTGCGTCTTGGCGACGGAGCGCAGGACGGAATCGATATCCAAGGGACGGATCGTGCGTAGGTCGAGGACCTCGGTGGAGATCTTGTGCTCGCGCTCGAGCACCTCGGCGGCGGCCAGCGAGTGTAGGACCGAGCGTCCGTAGGTGACGATCGTGAGGTCGGTGCCGGCGCGCTTCACGTCGGCGAGCCCGAGCGGCACCACGTGCTCTCCGGCGGGCACCTCTCCCTTCTCCCCGTAGAGCATCGTGTTCTCAAGGAAGAAGACCGGGTCGTTGTCGCGGATGGCCGACTTCAGCAGGCCCTTCGCGTCGGCGGGGGTCGAGGGGACGACCACCTTCACGCCGGGGTGGTTGGCGAGGACGTTCTCCGGCGTGTGCGAGTGGGTGGCGCCGACGTTCGT
>JBILWD010000263.1:0-5319 GCA_044370095.1 Opitutaceae bacterium
TGGAGCGGACCCGCGTCGGGTTGAAGATGTACTCCCGGCGGCCCGCCTCGGCGAGGTTGTTGACGCTGAGGAAGGCCGTGGTGTCGCGGCGGAAGCGGTACGTCACGCCGGTGTTCATCACGCGCCACGGCTCGCGGAAGCGGTTGGTCTGCGGGGCGGCCGTGCTGACGTTCAGGACCGGCCAGGCGCCGGTGTAGTTCACGTCGAAGGAGGCGCCGAAGTTGCCGTAGGCGTAGAGCAGGCCGACGTTGTAGGCCTTCGGGATGAAGCCGCCGAGGTTGCCGTTGGCGATCGCGGCGGTGGCGCCGAAGTTGCCCTGCGAGCGCAGGTACGTGTAGTTCGCGCGCACGGTGAGTCCGCGGAAGGCACCGGGCAGGAACGAGAGGCGCTGCCGGAAGTCGACCTCGAGGCCGCGGTAGAGGGCGTCGCCCAGATTGCGGGCCTGCACGATCTCGTAGCCCTCGTAGAGGCCGTCGAAGCCGTTGTCGGAGCCGCCGCCGATCACCTCGCCGGAGCGGCCGGAGGGCCCGATGTAATCGGAGATCTCCTTGCGGTAGCCGCGCACCGAGATGGTGCCGTCGCGGTGGTAGTACTCGAGCTTGAGGTCGATGTTGCGGCCGAGCTGGGGCTGCAGGTCCGGGTTGCCCATCGTGACCGTGCGGGCCGCATCATTCGCCGTGGCGGAGGCGATGAGCGAGGCGAGCGGCGCGCGGCCGTAGCTGGTGGACCAGCTGGCGCGGGCCTTCAGGTTGGCGGTGATGTCGTACGCGAGGTGCAGGCTGGGAAAGGCCTTCGCGTACTCGCCGTCCTTGGATAGCCGCTGGAAGTCGAGCGCGGCGCGCTTGAAGTGGTCCGGTTCCGTGGCGATGGGGGTCGTGCGGGCGCGGAAGTAGGTGAACGTGTCGGTGGACACCCATTCGCGACGGACGCCGCCGAGGACCGTGAACGCGCCGAGGCGCACCGTGCCCTGGGCGTAGGCGGAGTCGACGCCTTCCTCGAGGATGCGGCGGTTCGTGTACTGCGAGGTGGCCGTGAAGTTCACGTCCTCATACCACAGCGCGGAGTTGCCGAGCGTGGTGCTGATGGCGGCGGGATCGACCACCGGCAGGCGGCGGCCGCCATTCTGGCGCTCGAATTCCGTGAGCGGCATCAGGCCGTCGGTCGGCAGCACCGAACCCACGACCCCGTACCAGCGGCGCGGGTAGACCTGGCGGTTGTTGACGCGGCGGTTCACCGACTCGAGGCCGGCCTTGAGGGTGATGGGCACCGCGGTGGCCAGCGTGTAGGCGGCATTCAGGTTGGCGGTGACCTCGTTGGTGTCGGTCACGGTGTCGCGCTTGTTGAACACGACCGACGTCTGCGGCACGGGCTGGGCGGCGGAGGCGTTGGCGGTGACGAACGGCGTGTAGCTGGCGGCGCTGTAGACGCTGGCGCCGCCCGTGGGGAAGAACGTGTGACCGGCGGGATCACTGTAATCGAGGATGAAGCCGATCGCGTCGCGGGTGCGCATCGAGACCGTGCCGTTCTCGCGCTTGCGGCCGGCGCCGGAGTTCCAGTGCGTGTTGCTCCAGCGGTACGCGTGGTCGACCCGGAGGCGGCCCCAGTTGTGCTCGAAGGCGAGGGTGCCGGTCGGGTTCTTGCTGGTGAAGGAGTAGCGCTGCGGGTTGAGGCGCATCTGGGAGGCGCCGACCGCGACGCCGCCCGGCTGCAGCGTGGTGTTGTTCACCGGGAGCATCTCGATCCGCGTGGCGGTGTAACCCTCGCGGATGCCGCCATTGGGGTTGGTCGGGGAATTGACCGTGAGGTTGCTCGCGATCCAGGGGTTGACCGCGGTGTAGGAGAAGAACGGCTCCGAACCCGCGTTATAGAGGAAGCGGAACGAGACGCGCGTCGCCTCGGAGAGCTTGTAGTCGACGCGGGCGCTGACGGCGGAGAGGAAGCGGTCGTTGAGGCCGCTCATCCGCGTGTAGTCGCGCAACTGGGCCACCGGGTTGGCGGTGGACTCGTAGAGGAGGATGTCCCAGTCGTGCGGGTTCAGCACCTCCTGATAGGAGGCGGTGACCGCGATGCCGAGGTTGCGGACGCCCTGGCCGACGTTGAACACCTCGGTGTAGGCGGCGCTGAAGTCGGGCCGGAGCGGACGCTCGGAGACGGCGAAGTTCCGCTTGGACCAGGACGGGAAGTAGCGGCCGCTGGCGGTGTAAGAGAAACGACGGCGCTCGGCCATCGCGAGGGGCGAGCGGGTCTTGAGGTTGAGCTGGCCGCCGAGCGAGTCGGCACGTTTGTCGGGGGTCTGACCGGCGATGACCTCCACCTGCTCGTACATCGAGCCCGAGAACGAGTGGAGGGTGGCGGTGCGGCCGTCGCCGCCGACGCCAGTGGAGGAGAGGCCGTCGATATTTAGCCGCGTGTAGCTCGCGGGCAGGCCGCCGATGCTAACGTTGTTGATGAGGTTGTCCTCGTCCGTGGTGAACGTGATGCCGGGCAGACGGGAGACGAGCTCGCCGACGTTCTGCGTCGGGAGGACGCCCCACTCGTCCAGCGCGGTCACGCTCTTCACATTGAGGGCGTTGCGCTGCTCCGTGATCGCCAGGGCCTGGCCCTCGCGCACGGTGGCGACGGTGAAGCGGTCCATCACGATCGCCTGCGCGGGCTTCATCTCGACCTCGACGCGCGCGGTCTCGCCGCCGCGAACCGTGACGGTCACGCGCCGCTCCTCGAAGGCCGAGTAGGTCACCACCACCTCGACGGCCCCGGGGCGCACTCCCTGCAGGAGGAAGAGGCCGGCGCTGTCGGTGAACTCGGTGCGGCCTTGGGCGGGCACGGAGACCGTCGCCCCCTGGAGCCCGTTGCGGGTGGCGGTACTGACGACGGAACCGGAGATCAACCCGGTGGCCTGGGCGTAGGCGGCGCCGCCGGCGAGGAGGGCCAGCAGGACAAGGCGGAGGGCCGCCGGGAACGCCCGGAACGCGGGCGGAGGGAGCGAGGTGCGTTTCATGGTGGTCAGGTGCGGGAACCGGCGGCGAGCCGGGCCAGACCTGACCCGCGGCGCCGCCGGAATTCCCGATCCTTGGTGGACGGGAGCTCCCGAGTCGACGCGATTCTGGCGGGCAGACCCGCTCAGCGGATCCGCGAGAAGTCAGCCGGCTTGAGGTAAACCGAGGTCACCTTGGCGGTCAGCTTGCCCTCCTTCTCGGACGCGGTGCGGGCCTTCACCCAAGCGGGATCGTCCCGGAAGCCCTTCCACGCGGCCGCGGCGGCCTCACGGCTCGGGTAGGCCAGGAAGTAGATCAGGGTGGTGCCGGCGCCCGACTTCTCATCGACCGGATGAAAGTAGCCGAGGTTAGTCATTCCCTGCCGCGCGAAGATGGCGCGGGTGTGGTCCCGGAAACGGGCGTCGAGGGCGGAAATTTTTCCCGGGGCGGCGACGTAGGTGCGCAGCTCGAAGACACGCTCCGCCCCGCCGTTGCCCGCGTCCATCGGCGCGGTAAAGTCGGTCGCCTTCAGGTACACCGACTCGATGCCGGCGACGATCTTGCCCCCGGCCTCGGTGGCCTTGGCGACGGCGCGCCAGTCGGGGTCGGCCAAAAAGCCCTGCCAGGAGGCCTGCGCGGCCTCGCGGCTGCGGTGGCGGAGCAGATAGATCAGCTTCTCGGCGCCGCCATCCTTGGCGTCGGCAGCCAACCAGTAGCCGACATTAACCATCCCGTGGCGCTCGAACAGGCGGGTGGTGTGCTCGCGGAAACGGGCCAGCACCGCCTCGCCCTTGCCCGGGGCGGCAACGTAGGTGCGGAGCTCGTACACAGCGCTGGGCGCCTCGGCGGTCGCGGCGGCGGAAACGGGGAGCAGCGCCAGACAGGGCCAAAGCGCGCTGAGACGGAGGAAGCGGGGGAGGTTCATGGGGAAGGAGTCGAGGCTTGCGGCGCCCCGGGCGGAGTCAAACCCGGGAGCGCGAGCGGGCGCGGCGTGTGGAGGGCCTCGAGGAACTCGGGCCACGCCGTCGCCACCGGCGAGCTGGACAGGAAAAGCGCCGCCAGTTCCTTGCGCCCGCGCAAGCGGAGACTCGCGTACACGTGGAGCTCAAACTGCAGCTCCAACTCGCGCCGCGCGGCGTCCAGCCCGAGCACGCCTAGGAGGAACAATAGGGCCTCGATGGTGGAGAACCTGCCCCCCGCCTGCTGAGCGCGGAGCCAGTAGCGGCTCTCCCCGCTCATCGGAAGGCCCACCACGCGGCCCCAGCCCGCGAGGTCCGGCAGCATCCCGGTGGCCTCGCTCCAGACTCCGTCCAGCAGGACCGCCTGCACCGCGGCCGGGTCGGCGTCCGCCGGCGGCGGATGGCCGTGCGGGTGCAGGATCCATAACTCGCGGCCAGGCCGCCGGATCTCGTCCGACGCGAGCCGGCGTTCCCGTCGCCAAAGGTGCAGGCGCGCGGCGGGCAGGGCCCGCTGGATCAGGTGACCCGTACTAGTGGGTCGGAAATGCTCGCGGTGGTGCATCAGTACATCGACCGCCAACGGAACCTCGACCGGACGCGCGGCCGCGCAGACGCACCAGCGCACCGTCAGCCGGCAACGCGGGCACCGCACGGCGTTGCCCAAGGGAGGCCGGCCCATCGCGCGCCCCGATCAGGGAAACTTCTTCTGCCGGATGAACTCGACGTCGAACGACTGGCCCATCTGCGGCTGGTTATACTTGCCCACCAGGCGGTCTCCATCCGACGCCAGCCCGAGCACGTAGGTCGCCCCGGGGTAGCCTGCGTCGTTGAGTTCAACTACCACCTGCGTCCCCTCCGCACCGCGCAACCAGATAGAGCGCGAGACGTTGATCGACTTCGGATTGAAATACGCCGCCTGCACAATGCCGCTGCGGTCCGCTCCGCGCAGCTCCAGCACGTAGGTGCCGTCGGAGCGCAGCCAGCGCCCCAGCATCCGCTGGACCTCCGCCGGTGCGCCCGGATCCGGCGCCGGCTCGGCCTTCGCCGCCTTCGACTCCACCGCGGGCGCGCTGGACTCCGGTGGGGACACGCGCCGCCCATCGCCATCGCGGCCGCAGCCGGCGGCCAGCACCGCGAGCGCGCAGAGCAGGAGAACAGACGCGGCGCGAACGCACGCGGGGGGCCGGGCAGGGTTAACCATCAGGCGAGACCAACCGCTCCCCGGCCCCGGCGCAAGCGCGGCGCGGCCGCTCAGCGCACCTCGTAAACCTCGATCAAGCCGACGCCCCCGCCTTCCCCCGTCGGCGCCAGCGCCGCCGTGTACGCGCCGGGCGGCAACGTCACCAGCAGCGCGGCGTCGGCCGCCATCCCGGAAACGGGGAACG
>JBILWD010000055.1:0-15688 GCA_044370095.1 Opitutaceae bacterium
CCTTGGCCTGACTGATAAAGGCGGAACTGGCCTCAGCAATGGACGGGGAACCGACTGCCGCGACGGGCGCCGGGGCGAAGACCTCCGGCCCCAAAAACAGCTTGAGCCCGCGGATGACCAGCCCCGCCGCCAACAGCAGTGCGAACGCGCCGCCCAAGGTCCACGCGATCACGCGCGGCCAACCCGGGCCGCGACGGGCCTGCTCCTTGCCCGCTTCCGGGTTCCAGTGGATGATGCGGCGCCGCTTCGGACCGCCGGGAGATTCCTCGGCCATAGGTGACGGTGGGTTCAGACGTGGGGGACGCGTGAAGGTTAGCGCTGGCGGAACAAGTTCCTGCGGGGCTTCAGGAACAAGCGGACTGTGGAAGGAAACCTCCAAAATGCAAAGGGCTTCGCGGACCCCACCTCTTCGCCGGAAACTTGCGTCTGCCGCACCCGTCCCTTCCGTAACCCATTCCCGCTATGAAAACCCGGCTCGCCCTCGCCCTGCTTGCCCCCGTCCTCCTCCTCGCCGGTTGCTACGAGGTGCCCGTGACCGGCCGGCGTGCGATGAACCTGGTCGACGACAAAGAGGTCACCAAAATGAGCGTGGGCATGTTCGAGGACCTGAAGAAGCGCTACCGCCCTTCCCGCAACCAGGCGCACCAAGCGCAGCTCCAACGCGTGGGCTCCCGGCTGGCGAAGGTAGTCTTCTGGGATATGCCCGACGCCGACTGGGAATTCGTCGTTTTTGATAATCCGCAGATCAACGCCTTCGCGATGGCGGGAGGTAAGGTAGGCGTGTTCACCGGGATCTTCCGCATTGCGAAGACCGATGACCAGCTGGCCGCGGTGCTCGCCCACGAGATCGCCCACGTCACGGCCAAGCACGTCCACGAGAAGCTTTCCCGCGAACTGGCGGTCTCCACCGTGGGGACAGTGGGGGTGATCGGGGGCCTCGCCGGCGGCGCCTCCGGTCTGGCGGTCGACGCGCTCGCCCAAGTCTACGGCCTCACGACCGGCATCGGAGGCTTCGCCTTCGACCGCGAGAAGGAACGGGAGGCGGACTACGTCGGCCTGATGTATATGGCCCGCGCCGGCTACGACCCGCAAGCGGCAGTGCAGGTGATGGAGGCACTCGAGGCCGAGACCGGCAAGGACCCGATGCCCCCCGCGCTCCTTTCGACTCATCCGTCCCACCCCGAGCGGATCCTCAAGCTGATGGACGCGATGCCCAAGGCCCTCGAAGAACGCTCCCGGAGTGGCCAGCTGGCCACTCCGATCATCGTCCGCTGACCCGGCGCGGCCACGCGCCCCGCCGGGTCCCGCGGTTCGCGGCTACTGGCCCTGCTTCTTCTTGCCGCCCTTGTTCGGCCCGCCGCCCGAACGGCCCAGCCATTCCGGCGGGATCTGGGCCGGGACCTTCAGTTCCGTGCGCAACTGCGCCAACTGGCCTTCTAGTTGTTTCCGCGCCGCGGCGTAGGCCGGATCCGCTAGGACGTTGCGCAGTTCCCGCGGATCCTTCTCGGTATCGTACAGCTCCCAATAGTCGTCCGCGGTCCCAAAGAAGTGCACGAGCTTGTAGCGGTCGGTGACGACCCCGTAGTGCGGCCGCACCCGATGCGGGGCCGGCCATTCGAAATACTGGTAATAGAACGCCGTGCGCCAGTCCGCGGGTCGATTCCCCGCTAGGATCGGCCGCAGGCTCCGGCCCTGCATCTCCGCCGGCGCCGACAAGCCGGCCGCATCCAAGAAGGTCTGCGCGAAGTCCAGGGTCGAGACCAAGTCCTTGCTCACCCCACCCGGACGGCTCACCCCGGGCCAGCGCACCAGCAGTGGCGTGCGCAGCGACTCTTCAAAGATCCAGCGCTTGTCGAACCAACCGTGCTCGCCGAGGAAGAACCCTTGGTCGCTCGAGTAGACCACGATCGTGTTCTCGGCTAGGCCCTCCTTTTCCAGATAATCAAGCAACCGGCCGACGCTCTCATCCACCGCGCGCACCGTACCGGTATAGTCGTGCATATAGCGCTGGTAGCGCCAGCGGACCAGATCCTTGCCCTGCAGGTTGGCGGCCCGGAAACGAGCATTGCGGGGCTCGTAATAGGCATCCCAGACCTTCCGCTGCTCGGGCGTCATATTCGGCGGCGGATCAAGCTTGGCGTCCCGTTCGGTGAAGGTCTTCTCCAAAGACATATCCTGGTCCCGCACGGCGATGCCGCGATTGGCATAATCGTCGAAGAGCGTGTCCGGCTCGGGGTAGACGCGATCCCCATCGGCGCCCAGATGCCGCAGGGCGGGGGCCCACTCCCGGTGGGGGGCCTTGTGCTGGGACATCAGTAGGAACGGCCGGCTTTTGTCCCGCTGGCGCAGCCAGTCCAGGGAGAGGTCGGTGATGATGTCCGTGGTGTAGCCTTCCATCTTCACCTGCTCGCCCATCCGGATCATCGGCGGGTTATAGTAGAGGCCCTGCCCCGGGAGGATGTGCCAGAAATCGAACCCCGTGGGATCGGACACGAGGTGCCACTTGCCGATCACCGCGGTCTGGTAGCCCGCCTGGCGTAAGATCTTGGGGAAGGTCACCTGTGAGCCGTCGAAGCGGGAGTTCGAGTTGTTTACGAACCCGTTCAGGTGGTTGTACTTTCCCGTAAGCACCACGGCGCGCGACGGGCCGCAGATCGAGTTCGGGACGAGGGCGCGGTCGAAACGCATCCCGGACTTGGCCAGCCGGTCGAGGTGCGGGGTCTCGAGCAGCCGCCGCCCCTCGCCATAGGCGCTGATGGCCTGGTAGGCGTGGTCGTCGGAGAAGATGAACACGATGTTCGGCGCGCGCGGGGCGGCGGCCGGAGCGGCCGTGGCAGCCGCGAGGGCGAAGGTCAGGAATCGAAGGGAGGACTGGAGCATCGGAGCGGGGAGTTCAGCGTTTGGAAGTCTGGGCGGCGAAGAAGGCCTTGGCCTCGCTCACCAGGCGATTCGGATCCTCGGCGAAGGCCTTGCTGTCGGTCTCGATCGCCATCACGCCCGACCACCCGGAACGGCGGATCTCGGCGAACAGCCCAGTGTAATTCGACTGACCCCGGCCGATCTCGGTGTCGACCGGCGTCTTCTTCCCGTCGGCCGCCGTCTGCACGACCTTGTCCTTGAAATGGATGTCGTAGACCCGGTCCCCGTAGCTGCGAAAAATCTCGGCCGCATCGAAGCCAGCGGCGGTAACCCAGCCCACATCGAGGCACACCCCGATGCGGCGGTCCCGCTTGGCGAGGATCGCGCGAACCGTCGCCGGATCACCGTAGACGGAACCCGTACCGTGATTGTGGATCGCCAGCCGGATATCGTACTCCTTCACGAGCTCCTCGAGGTTGTCCCATTCCGCCTGGTTGCGGGGCTCGACGATGATGACCTTGATCCCCATCAGCTTCGCGAACTCGAAGAGCTTGCGGTTCTCCTCCTTGTTCATCGAGGTGCCGTTCACCCCAAACGTGTAGACCTGCAGGCCCTTGGCCTCGAGGATCGCCTTCTTGCGTAGCGACTCGGCGGCCGGCCCCTTCGGGTCGATATGCTTGCCGATCATCTGCAGCTGGGTGATGCCGTGCTTGGTCGCGAAGGCCACGACCTGATCGAAATCCATATTCCGGCAGGTCCAGCTCTGCAGGCCGAGACTCGGGGCGGCGCGCAGACCGATGGCGGAGAGGAGCAAGGCTGCGGCCAGAGCGGCCCGCCGCAGGAGGGGGGAAGCAGTAATCATGGGGAAACCGCGACCGTAGGATCGCGCCGCCCGGAGGCAAGCCCCGGCGCCCGCGGAGAGCGGCCTTGCCTCGTCCGCCTTCACCCGGTCTCCTTCCTCTCGCCCCACCCGATGTCCTCCCGCTCCCCTGCCCTGCCCCGCCGCTCTTTCCTGCGTTCGGTCGGCGCCGCCTCCCTCGCCGCGCCCTTTTTCGCCCGGAACGCCCACGCCGCCGCGCCCAGCCGCGTCCTGCGCCACGCCAGCTTCGGCGCCGCCGGGATGGCCTGGGCCGACATCCAAGCCATCACCAGCAATCCCTTCGTGAAGCTGGTGGCGGTCGCCGACGTCGACCTCGCTCGGGTGAAGCAGGTTAAGGAGACGTTCCCCGAGGTCCGGGTCTACCAAGACTGGCGGCAGCTACTCGAGAAGGAGCAGGGCAACCTCGACTCAGTCAACGTCTCCACCCCGGACCATATGCACGCGCCCATCGCCCACGCGGCGATGCAGCTCGGCAAGCACTGCTACTGTCAGAAGCCCCTCGCCCACGGGATCCACGAGACGCGCGTCCTCACCCGCCTCGCCCGGGAGAAGAACCTCGTCACCCAGATGGGCATCCAGATTCATTCCTACAAGGTGTACCGGCAGGCCGTCGCCGTCGTGCAGTCGGGCGTGATCGGCAAGGTGCGGGAGGTCCACACCTGGAGCAGTAAGAAGTGGGGCGACACCGGGCGGCCGCCCGAACGCCGCGATCCCGTGCCTGCCTCACTCGACTGGAACCTTTGGCAGGGCGTGGCGGCCGAGCGGCCCTTCGTCGCGGGGCACTATCACCCCGGCCAATGGCGCAAACGGCTCGATTTCGGCACGGGCACCTTCGGGGATATGGGCTGCCACATCTTCGATCCGGTCTTTGAGGCCCTCGCCCTCACCTCGCCGCTCTCGCTCCGCTCGGAAGGCCCCGCGCCGGACGCTTGGAACTGGTCCGTTAACGCCCGCATCCGCTACATTTTCCCGGGAACCGCGTACACCGAGGGCAAAACCGTGCCGGTGACCTGGTACGACGGCGACGAACGGCCGCCCGCGGAGATCCGGGCGCTGGTCGCCGAACCGCGCGATGCCGCCAAGGCCAAGGGCGGGCGCAAGGCGGATCCGGACAGCCAAGGCTCGATCATCATCGGGACCAAGGGAGTCCTGCACGTCCCGCACATCGCCGCGCCACGCCTGTTCCCGCTCGCAGATTTCCGCGACTATGTCCTGCCCGAACGTGCGCAGGGTCACCATTGGTCCGAATGGGCGGAGGCCTGCGTCAACGGCGGCCGCCCGGGGGCGAACTTCGACTATTCCGGACCGCTCACGGAGGCCGTCCTGCTCGGCAGCGTGGCGGTACGGTTCCCGGGGCAGGACCTCACCTGGGACGGGCCGAATCTCGCCTTCACGAACGTCCCCGCCGCGAACGCCCACCTGCGCCGCACCTACCGGCGTGGCTGGGAGGTGGCCGGCCTCTGACGCCAGGGATGGCGACGTTCCGGGAAGTCTGCCAAGCGGGGCCGATCGTGCTGCTCGACGCGGCGGCCGCACAGGTGCAGGTGGGCCTGATCGAACCCTCCGGAGAAGCCCGCTGGGCTACCCCGCCGGGCGAGTCCGGGGTCGCGGTCTTCCAAGCCCTAGAGGAACTGGGCGTGAAGCCCTCGAAGGTCCTCGGCTGGATCTATTGCGAGGGTCCGGGATCAATCCTCGGCATCCGCACGGTGGCGATGGCCCTGCGCAGTTGGACGCTCCTGCACGCCGCCCCCGTGCACCGCTACGCCAGCCTGGCGGTGGTCGCCCACGCCCTCGGCGCTCCTGCCGCCGGCATCATCGCGGATGCCCGCCGGGAGACCTGGCACCACCTGCGCGCGGGAGAACCCCTCCGCCGGCTGCCAACCCGGGATCTGCAGCCTCCGCTGTACCTCCCTGCGACCTTCCGCACCTGGTCCGCCTTGCCCGCGGGCGTGCAGAGCACTCCTTACGAATGGCCGCGTCTGCTGCCCAAGGTCTGGGACGCCGATCTGCTGCGCCCGGCGCCGGAGCCGGACGCTTTCCTGCACGAGGATCCAAGCTACGTCACGTGGACGCCTCGGATCCATCAGGCGCCCGCCAAGGGCGCCTGAGAAAGACCGTCACTTGCCGATGCCGTGGGCGCGGAAGCCCAGGGCCCGGAGGCGGGGCAGATCGAGGATATTGCGGCCGTCGAAAAGAAACGCCGGATGCTTCATCTCCGTCTGGATGCGCGCGAAATCGAGGGTCTTGAACTCGTCCCATTCGGTGACCACGGCAATCGCGTGCGCGCCAGCCGCCGCCTCATACGCGCTCGTGGCCACACTAAGCCGGGGCTCCGTGTTCCCCTTGCCCGCGACTTCCTCGAGGATCTCGTGGGCCGGCACCTTGGGGTCGTAAACCACCACCCGGGCCTGTTCCGCGAGCAAGTCACGGCAGACCGCAATGGCGGGCGATTCCCGGGTGTCGTTCGTGTCTTTTTTGAAGGCGAACCCAAGCACTGCGATGCGCTTCTCGGCGACCGAGTTGTACAATGAACTGACGATGCGCCGCGAAAACCGGTGCTTCTGCCAGTCATTCATCCGCACCACGCTCTCCCAATAGGCCGCCACCTCGGGCAGGCCGAAGTGCTCGCACAGGTAGGATAGGTTCAGAATATCCTTCTGGAAGCAGGACCCGCCGAAGCCGACGGACGCCTTGAGGAACTTCGGTCCGATGCGGGAATCGCGGCCAATCGCGTGCGCCACCTCGTCCACGTCGGCACCGGTAGCCTCGCACAGCGCAGAGATGGAGTTAATCGAAGAGATTCGCTGCGCGAGGAACGCATTGGCCACCAGCTTGGCCATCTCGGAGGACCATAGGTTCGTGGTAATGATCCGCTCGCGGGGGACCCAGTGCGCGTAGACGTCCACCAGCTTCTGGATCGCCACTTCGCCGCCCGGGGTCCGCTCGCCACCAATCAGGACGCGATCAGGGGCCGTCAGGTCGGCGACCGCCGTGCCCTCGGCGAGGAACTCCGGATTGGACAAGACCTGGAACGCGTGCCCGCGCGAATTGGCGGCCAAGATGTCTTTGATCGTCTCCGCGGTCTTCACCGGGATGGTCGATTTCTCGACGATGATCTTCGGACCGTTCGCGTGCTCGGCGATCGAACGCGCGACCGACTCAATGTACCGCAGGTCCGCCGCCCGGCCCGCGCCCACGCCGTAGGTCTTGGTGGGCGTGTTGACCGAGACGAAAATGATGTCCGCGTCGCGGATGCCCTCGGCCACGGCCGTCGAGAAATGCAGGTTACGACCGCGCACCTGGCGAACGACCTCGTCCAACCCGGGCTCGTAGATCGGCAACGTGTCGGACTTCCACGCCGCGATCCGGGCGGCGTTCAGGTCCACCACGGTGACCTGAATGCTGGGCGCCTTGAGGGCGATCATCGCCATCGTGGGACCCCCGACGTAGCCGGCGCCAATGCAACAAATTTTCAATGCCATACGCGGAAACAAAACAGGCCCCCTGACGGGGGCCATCCAGAAAACAGGAGGCAACTACGCCCGAGGGCGGAGAAAACTCCGTAGCTCAGGCCGGATGCGGCGCGGCAGCCGGGGGCACCGGCTCAACGGAGGCGGACTTCTCCGGCTGCTTCTTCGCCGCGGGCGGGTCGGCCTTCGGGGGCTGGCTCGACACGACCGGCGTGCGCAACTCGCCGAACTGCAGGATCTCCATCACGTGCTGCCCGTCGATCGTCTCGAACTCGAGCAGCGCCTCAGCCACCTTGTCCAAGGCGTCGCGGTGCTGGGCCAAAATATCGGTCGCGCGCTGGTACTGTTCCTCAATGATCCGGTGGATCTCGGCGTCGATCTTCCGCGCGGTCTCCTCCGAAACGTTCTCGTTGCGAGTGATGTCACGGCCGAGGAAGACGGTGTCGTGGGACTCCCCATAGGCCACGGGCCCCAGCGGGCTCATTCCCCAGTCGCACACCATATGGCGGGCAATTTTGGTCACCTGCTTGATGTCCCCGGCCGCGCCGCTGGAAACGTCCCCCAGGACCAACTCCTCGGCGATCCGGCCACCCAGCCCCATCGCGATCTGGCTGAGCATCCGCTTCTTGGCGTGAGTCAGGATGTCCTTCTTCGGGATGAACATCGTGCTGCCCAAGCTGCGGCCACGCGGGATGATGGTCACCTTGTGGACGGGCATATGGCCATCATCCAGCACCGCCTGCACCAAGGCGTGACCCGCCTCGTGGTAAGCGGTCAGCTTCTTCTCTTCATCATCCATCAGGCGACGACGCTCCCGGCCGAATTGGACCTTCTCGCGGGCGTCATCGACATCGATCATCTCGATCTTCTTCTTGCCCCGGCGGGCCGCCAGCAACGCAGCCTCGTTGAGTAGATTAGCTAGTTCTGCACCGGAAAGCCCCGGGGTGCCGCGGGCGATGACCTGCAGGTCAACGTTCTCCGCCAGGCTCACCTTCTTGGCGTGCACGCGCAGAATCTGTTCGCGGCCGACCAAGTCGGGCAGGTCGACGTAAATCTGGCGGTCGAAACGACCCGGGCGCAGCAACGCGCTGTCCAGCACATCCGGCCGGTTGGTCGCGGCGATGATGATGACCCCCTCGGTGGTATCGAAGCCGTCCATCTCCACCAGCAGGGAATTGAGGGTCTGCTCGCGCTCGTCGTTGCCCCCGCCCAAGCCGGCGCCACGCTGGCGTCCCACGGCATCGATTTCATCGATGAAGATCAGGCACGGAGCGCTCTTGCGGCCCTGCTCGAACATGTCCCGCACCCGGCTCGCGCCGACGCCGACGAACATCTCCACGAAGTCCGAACCCGAGATGCTGAAGAACGGAACATCGGCCTCGCCGGCCACCGCCTTGGCGAGGAGCGTCTTGCCGGTGCCCGGAGGCCCGACCATCAGAATGCCCTTCGGAATCCGGCCGCCCATCTTCGTAAACTTCTTCGGGTCGCGCAGGAACTCCACGACCTCCGAGACCTCCTCCTTCGCCTCGTCGCACCCAGCGACATCCGCAAAGGTGAGTCGGTCGCGGTCCCGCGTGAGCAACTTGGCCCGGCTCTTGCCGAAGCTCAGCGCCCCCCGCCCGGCCTGCCGCAACTGCCGCACGAAGAGGAAGTACAGCAGACCGATGATGATGATGAAGGGGATGACCTGCGCCGCGATCGACGTGAGCAAAGTCTGCGTCGGCTGCTCGGCGAACACCTTGCTCTTGCTCAGCCGCTCGTGGGTGGTCTCCGTCACGCGGCCCGCCGCCCGGAAATCGCGCCACGGGGCATTGGCGTCCTTGCGGCTCTGCCCGACGATGACCATCCAGTCGCGCCCGCCGCTCGGATCCGAGCGGATCACGGCGGCCTTGCCGGCCTCCCGGTTGATCAAGTTGCTTTCCGCCCGCTCCACAACCTCCTGAATCGTAAGGCTTTCCGGAGCGGATCCGGTCTGATTGGGCAGCATCAGCAACGCCACCACGGCCGCGGCGAGCGCGAGCCAGAAGAACAACATCTTCGGCTGGAAGCGCTCGGGCGGGAGGTTCTTCAGGGGGCGACGCGGCTTCTTGGAGTCGGAGTCAGACATCACAGGGTGGACTTTCAGAAGACCGTGAGTGTTCCCCCGGCCTAAGTCAACGGGCCCGCCTTCGTTTTTTACCCCCCTGCCGCAGGGGAACTGCGTAGCTGAGCACCCGTCCGTCGGACACGGCAAAGCCCGCCCGCCCCAAGCTCTGGCGCCAGGCTTCCCCCCGCTGGAGCGCAGCCAGCAGGGCCGCAAACGCCTGCCGCGAGGGCTCCCCGGCCGCGGGGTGCCGCGCCAACCAGCGGTGGAGCGCCCGGCGCCACAGAGCAGCCGGCTGACCCGCGAGGCGCGCCAAGTCGAGGCACCCATCGCGGCGGAGGGGCTGCAGGGCGTCCAACCACTGCGTCAGGGCAGCATCGTCCTCGTCCAGCAACTGGCGGGAAAGGGTCGCGCCGGCCACGGCGTCCCGCCCGGCCGCCTGTTCCCAACGCGGGAGCACCTGATGCCGCAGGCGATTGCGGAAGTATCTGCCGGTGGCGTTGGAGGCGTCCTCGCGCCAGGGCACACCGGCGGCGCGGAGCAGCCGGCGCAATTCGGCCGCGCGCACGCCAAGCAGGGGCCGCAGGAATCGCCGGCCATCGCGAAACCGCTGCACGGGACGCGGGGCCGCCAAACCCGCAGTACCGCTGCCCCGGGCCAGCCGCATCAGCATCCCCTCGGCGACGTCGTCCGCCTGCTGCCCCAGCCACACAATGCGAGCGTGCCGCGCGAAGAAGGCCAGCCGGGCCGCCCGCGCCGCGGCCTCGCTCGCTCCGCCGGCGGGGGGCCGCCACCGCCCGCTGCGAAACCGGATGCCCAACGCCCGGCACCACCGGCGGCAGGCGTCCGCGTCCGCCCGCGCCGCCGCGCCGCGGAGGCCGTGGTTAAAATGCAAGGCCAGCAACTGCCGGCGCCGGTCGGGCCAATGCGCCCGCAACACCAAGAGGAGCGCTAGGGAGTCGGCGCCCCCCGAAAACCCCACCCCCCACGTCTCGTCCCGCCGGCGCCCGCGCGTCCACGCGAGCACCGCCGGCTCCAGTCGTTCTCGGGGCAGCAGCGCGCCACCGCGCGCCGCGGCGTCACGCAAAGCTGAGGAATTCCCGGCCAAAATGGGGCACCAGCGCCTCCGGGATCTTTACCCGGCCGTCGGCCTGGAGGTTATTCTCCAGCAGCGCCGCGAGCACCCGCGGCACCGCTAGCCCAGACCCGTTGAGGGTGTGCACCAGCTCCGGCCGCCCGGATTCGCGGGAACGGAAGCGGATCTGCGCCCGGCGCGCCTGGAAGGTCTCGAAGTTGGAGCAGCTCGAAACCTCCAGCCACCGTTTCTGGCCGGCGGACCAGACCTCGAGGTCATACTTCTTCGATTGCACGAACCCGAGGTCGCCCCCGCACATCAGGAGCACCCGGTACGGCAGACCCAAGCCGCGCAGGAGCCGCTCGGCGTCATCCCGCAGCTTGTCTAGCTCGATGTAACTCTGCGTCGGATGGACCCACTTGAGCATCTCGACCTTGTCGAACTGATGCAGCCGGTTGAGCCCACGGACATCCTTGCCGTAGCTGCCCGCCTCGCGGCGGAAACACGGGGTGTACGCGCACCGATAGACGGGCAGCGCAGACTCCTCCAAAATCTCATCGCGGAAGAAGTTGGTCAACGGCACCTCCGCCGTGGGCACCGCGTACAGGTGGTCCGGGGTCGTCTCGTACATCTGGCCCTCTTTGTCCGGCAACTGCCCGGTGGCAGTCGCGCTGGCGGCATTGACGAGGACGGGCGGGTTGACCTCCACGTACCCGGCACGGCCGTTCTCCTCGAGGAAGTAGCGCAGCAGGGCCCGGACAATCCGGGCGCCGTCCCCCACGTAGAACGGGAAGCCCGCGCCCGTGACCTTGGCACCGCGGTTGAAGTCGAAGAGGCGCTCGAAGCCGGAAATCTCCCAGTGCGGCACCGCGTGCGCTGAGACCGCGGCGCAGTCACCGTGGGTCGAGAAGACGACATTGTCCTCCGGGGTCCGCCCCTCCGGCACGCTGGCGTGGGGGAGGTTCGGCACGGTCAACATCGCCTGATTGAAGCGCTCCTCCAGCTCCTTCAGCTGGCCCTCGCGCTCCTTCACGGAGGCGGACACCGCGCGCATCTCGGCAACCTTGGCGGTGAACTCGGGCGAGCCCTTGGGCAGGGCGGCCATCGCCGTGTTGGCGGCCTTCTGCGCGGCGCGCAGGGACTCGACCTCCTGCAGCTTGCCCCGCCACGCGGCGTCGGCCGCGAGGACCGCGTCGAGGTCCACCTCGAGGTGTTTCTTGGCGATCGCCGCGCGGACAAGATCGGGCGATTCGCGGAGGAGCTTCGGGTCAATCATAGGAAAAACAGGTTCACGTGCGCCGGGCCCGGGCACGCTGGAAGCGGGCGTACACTTCCTTCGCCGCCAGCAGGCGCAGGTCGCCCACCGGGGCCTGGACCACGACGTGGTCGGGCGCGTTCAGCGGGTAAGGCCCGAACAGCCGGGGATCGGTGGGCCCGAAAATGCCCATCACCGGAACGCCCAGCGCCGCCGCCAAGTGCATCGGTCCGCTGTCGTTGGCGATCACCCACTCCGCCCGGCGGATCAGCGCGGGCAGGGAGACGAGGCTGGTGTTGCCGGTGAGATTGAAGAACTGGGCCTCCGGGAAAGCCCCGCGGTCGTGAACATAGCTGCTGCCAGCCCAGACGACCTTGCGGGAACGGTCCTCGCGCAGGATGAGCTCGGTGAGCTGCTTGAAGCCGTTCCAGCATTTCTCGGCCCGGCGGCTGTCCACGAACATCAGAATCGGCCGGCCGCCGCCGCGCCCGTCCGCAAAGCGTAGGCTGAGGCCCTCGACAGGCCGGAAGGTCAGGGTGCCGCGCAACTCCGCCTTCGCGCCCAGCACCGGGCAGAACTGGAGCAGGATCTCGAGGGCGTGGCTGAGCCGGCCGTCGCGGGGCAACGGGACGCGCTCACCGTAGAAGAGGCCCGAGCACTCGCGCGCATCCGAACGCCCCACCTTGCGGTCGGCGTGCACCCGGGAGGTGAGCAGGCCCGTGCGCAGCAGCCCCTGCAGGTCGAACACGAAATCGTAATGCTTCCGCCGCAGCTCGCGGGTCAGGCGCAGGAATCCCTTCGCGCCGCCGCCGCGTTCAAAGATATGCACCTCATCAACGGCGGTGCAGGCGCGCACGATCGGCGCGAAGATCTCGCGCACGACCCACGAAATCCGCAGGTCCTTCACCTGCGCCTTGAGCGACGCCGCCACCTGCAACCCGTGGACGATGTCCCCGAGGGAGGAGGGCTTGATGATGAGGAGCTCGGTCATGGACGCCGGGAAGCGTCCAAGGCACCGCCGCCGCCGCGCCGAGGCAAACCCTTTTCCGCGCGGCGGGGGCCGGCGGGCGGCTCAGACCTTCGCCGCGGAGGGGATCTCGAAGCCCTTGTGGTTGGGGTCCTGCAGCAGCGCGTTGGCCTCGGCCGCGAACTCCCCGGTGTGCCGCTCGGCGGCCGGATCGAAGGTCAGCCAGGGTCCGACAATGTACTCCGCCCCGTTCTCCGGCACGCCCGCGCCGTCACGCATCATCTCGTGGAGCTTCAGGAAATGCTCCGCGGCGGCCGCGTTGTCGCCGAAGCGCCCCGCCTTGGCGTTGAACGGCACCTTCTTCCCCAGCCGGTAGGAGTTGTTCATCAGGTGGCCCAGCACGCTGGCATAATGGGACTCCTCGGCATTGCCGTTGGCCATCTCGGGCTTGCCCGCGCGACAGGCCGCGATGAACGAACCCCAGTTGCCGCCCGGGGTGACCTTGCCGGGGGGCAAGTCGAGCTTCTCCCCCTTGGCGCTGCCCTTGGCGAAATAGGTCCCGTCGATGATCTTCCCGCCGTCCTCGAAGTAATACTCATTCTTCACCTGATGCACGTAACCCGGGTGGTTCACGTTGCGGACATTGAAGAACACCTGCTGGCCGTTCGGGTACTCGGCGATGGCGAACATCGTGTTCGGGGTCTCGCCTTGGTCGTTCCACTTGAAGCGGCCGCCCAGCGCCATCACCCGCACGGGGTTGGTCAGCTTCGGCTCGAGCGCCCAGCGGGCGACATCGAGCTGGTGCGTGCCCTGGTTGTTCATGTCCCCGTTGCCGGTGGCCCAGAACCAGTGCCAGTTGTAATGGACGAGGTTCGGGTGGTACGCCGCCTGCGCCGGCCCGCGCCAGAGGTTCCAGTCGAGGCCCGCCGGCGGCGCGCCCGCGGGCTTCATGCCGATCGTGTCGCGCGGCTTGCAGCAGTAGCCGTAGGAAACCTTCAGGCGCCCGAACTTACCGGCTTGGATCGCCGCGTGGAGGCCGGCCAGCTTCGGGTCGCTCCGACGCTGGGTGCCGTGCTGGATGACCACCCCATACTTCCGCTGCGCGGCCACCACCACCCGGCCCTCGACCACGTCGTGGCTCATCGGCTTCTCGACGTACACGTGCTTGCCCGCCTGCGCCGCCCAAATGGTCATCAGCGAGTGCCAGTGGTTCGGCGCCGCGATGGAGATCGCATCGAGGTTCGGATCGGCGAGGGCCTTCCGCACATCCGCGACGCCCTGCGGGGTATAACGACCCTGCACCCGCTCCTGCACATTCTTGAGGGTCCGCTCGAGCACGCGCTGGTCCGGGTCGATCAGGTACGCGATCTCGACGTTCGGCTGCTCCAGCCAGCCGGAGATGTGGCTCTTACCCCGGCCGTTGAGGCCCGCGACGGCGATGCGCAAGCGGTTGTTGGCGCCGACGACCCGCGCGGCCGAACGGGTGCCACCCAGGAGGGCGAGCGAACCCGCGGCGAACGCGGACTGGCGGAGAAAGGTACGGCGGGGCAACAAGGTCATAACGAACGACGGGGTTACAACGGGCGGGGTGAAAGCGCCGGCGAGGACCGGCTTCGACGCGAGCATCCCAGCGCCGCCGGCCCGGGCAGGTCAAGCCCGGCCCCACTCAACGCCACTCGTGGCGCGGGTAGCGTCGCGACAACTCCGCGCGCACCTTCGGGTACATCTCCCGCCAAAACGCCCCCAGATCCTCCGTCACCTGGATGGGCCGCTGGTTGGGCGCCAGCACCTCGATCCGCACCGGCACCCGCCCGTGGCCCACCGCAAAACGCCCCTCGATGCCGTACAGTTCCTGGATCCGCGCGCTGAGCACCGGCGGCCCCTCCGCCGCGTAGGTCAGGCGCGCCCGGCGGCCATTGGCCATCACGAGGCGCTCCGGCAGGTAATCGTCGAGCACCGCCAGTTGCTCCGCCGTGAGCCACTCGCGCAGCACCGGCAGCACCGGCTTGTCCTTCAGGTCGCGGTACCCGCGCTCCCCGTAGCACACCTGTTCGATCAGGGTCGCCCGGTCCGCCGGCGTGATCGGGGTCACCTCCAACTCCGGGAACCACTCGGCCAGCCGGTTCACCCGCGTGATCCATTGCTCGACCGCCTCGTCCCAGCCCTCCAGGCGGATGCGACCCGCCAGGACTTCCTTCGCCAGCAGGGCTGCGGCGGCGGTCGCGGGAATGTCGTCGCCCCCGGCGCGGGACTCGAGGACGAGGTCGCGGAAACGGCGTTCCCGCCGGGCCACGACGCGCCGCGCCTGCTCGTCGTAAATGACCCCCTGGGTCTCCTGATAATCGTCCGGGAACAGTTCCCGCAGCCACGACTCCTCCACCGCCGTCGCCAGCGAGAGCAGGGTCGTCACCTCCCCTCCCCGCCCGCCCACCTCGCTGATCTCCGCCGCCACGAAGAGCGGCGATCCCTGCACGCAGCTCTCGCGGGCCAGCATGCCCCGCCGCTGGTGGACCAGCTCGCACCGCAGCGTGCCCGCATCGAGGCGCCGCGCCAGTTGGTCGGAAAAGCCCGCCAAGATGCATTTGCGGAGCGCGTCCGCGTCCGCCGGGCGTTCCTCGACGGGCAGCCCCTCGGCCGCCGCGATCTCGAGGAACTGGGCTAGCAGCGGCCCCACCTGCCGCGCCGCCTGCGCGTGGATGCCCAGGCGCCGGCACGCCTCCAGCTCGAACCCGCACCGGCGCGCCTCCTCCCACGCCGCCCGCTGCAGCAGGAAGTCACTCGTCCGCTCCTCGCCCAAGGTGTCCTCGCGCGCCTGGTCGACCTCGCGGGACACGCCCCGCACCAGCAGGCCCCGCCCCTGCGCGAGCGCCGCCACCAGCGCGGCGTCCCGGACGCAGCCGGCCGCCTCGGCGGCGAGGAACATCCGGGCGTAGCGGGGGTGGACGGGAAACCGCAGCATCCGCCGGCCCACCTCCGTGATGGCCCGGTGGCCACCCGCCGGCCCCGGCGGACCGAGGGCGCCCAGATCCGCGAGCAGCAACTCCGCCCGCTCGAGGGCCCGCGGCTCGGGCCGCTCCAGCCACGGGAAGGAAACGATGT
>JBILWD010000056.1:0-15670 GCA_044370095.1 Opitutaceae bacterium
TCCCGTGATCGGCAGCGTACGGGAGGGCGCGATTCGGACGCTGGAGGGTGGCGTCGCTCCCCGGACCCCCGCGCGGGCGGGGGCGGCGGTCAATCCGGTGCGTGCGGATTAGGCGGGCCCGCGTGCCGCCTCAGTCGAACCACTCGTCCGCTGGGTCGAAAGCGGGGATCGCGACATTGACGATGCGGAACCGCCCCACGAGCCGGTGGCGGCAACCGGGCTGGATCATCACCGACAACATCGGCCGGGCGGGAACGCGTTCCCCGTCGAGCTCGATGAAGCCCTCGCCCTCGAGGATTAGGTAGATCTCGGTCATCCGCCGGTGGTAGTGGGTCCGGGCGTCGGCGGAGATGTCCACGAGGTGAATCGTGGCGAGTTCGTTGCCCGGCACCGCGAACCCGCGGCGAGCTTGGCCGCAGGGGCAAGGGACGGCGGGCACGGCGTCGAGCTGGGTCCGCAGGTGGCGGTCGCCGCGGTGCACAATGGCGGGCGCCGGAAGGGCCTCGGGAATCATACGCAGAGGAGAGCCCGGGCCCGCGCGGCGGGCGAGCGCGAATACGTAGTCCCACGCTAGGCCGCTCCGTATACTCCCGCGCCAAAGTCCCTTGCCGCTCTTTTGCGGTAAACCATCGTCAGCCCCATCGCTCAACCCGAGCTTTCTCACCACAACGTTCGCTCACCCAAAACACTGCCAAAATGAAGAAGATCAGCCAGCACGCCCGCAAGGGGTTCACCCTCGTTGAAATCATGATCGTTGTCGTCATCATCGGCCTCCTGGCCGCGATGGCGGTTCCGGCCTTCAACAAGGTCCGCCAGACGGCGACCGAGAAGACCATCCTGAACGACCTGCGGCAGCTGTCCGCCGCGGCCGACCAGTACTTCCTGGAGAACGGTGGCGTCGCCGAGGTAACGGTCGCCACGCTCAAGACCGAGTACGTCAAGACGTTGAACACCAGCCGCTCGGGCGAGACCTGGCCCACTTCGGTTTCCCGTACTGCCACCAATATCCAGGTGACCTACGGGCCGGACGCGACTGTGGTCTCGGTCGACCGCTGAGCGGGCGCCGCCCCCGTCATTTACGCCCGGCTGGTCCGGGAATTCCCGCAAAGGAGCCGGTTTTACCGGCTCCTTTTGCTTTTGTGGCCCCGGCTAACCCGCTGGCTTCTGGACTCGCCCCTACCTTCCCGCCTTGCGGTGAGCCGGCTGCCGGGCGTGGCGTTTAGCGTGTGGCTCCGTGGTGCGCGTCGACGAACGCCCAGAGTTCCCGGGTGCAAGGGTCTTGCGGCAGACCGAGCTCGTTATTGATGCGGGAATGGTTGGTTTCCCGGGCGCCAAACACCTTCACGGGCACCCCGGCCGCGCGCAGGACCGCGCCGAGCCGCTGGGCTTGGGCAGTGTTGTCGGGGTGTTCCGCCACGTGGAGGATCAGGAACGGCGGAATGCCCTTGTCGGGCGCGATGTGGGTCACGGCGGAAAACTCGCGGTGCTGCTCCTCGGTGCCGAATTTGACCCGGTGAGTGGATTTTGGCTCCGGCTGCCCGTGCGCGCGCCGGCGGGTCTCCGCGGTGGTGATGATGGCTGGCAGATCGTAGGTGTCGCCGTCGACCGGCACGCACCCGCGCAGGGCGGAGAAGGGCACCCCGTGCGCCCGCAGGCGGCGTTCGTCGGTGCAGAGCAGCGCGGCGAGCTGGGCGCCGGATGAATGCCCCATCACAAAAATGCGCCGCGGGTCGCCCCCATGGGCGGCAATGTTCGCGTGCACCCAGCCGAGCGCCCGCGCCACGTCGTCCGTCAGGGCCGTCATGTCCACGGCCGGCAGCAACCGGTGGTTGATCGCCACGAACACGAACCCGCGGGCGGTAAACGCCCGGGGTTTCTCCTGCACCAAGGACTTGTCGCCGGACTGCCAGCCGCCGCCGTGGATCCAAAACACAACCGGCAGGTTGCGCGCGCCTGAGGGGGCGTAGATGTCGAGGATCTGCCGTGGCGCCGCGTCGACCGCGTAGGGCACATCCCGGCGGACGGGCGCTAGGTCGGCGGCGGACAGGGCGGGGAGGGCGGCGAGGAGCAGGAGGGGGAGTTTCATCGGGGTTGGGCGGAGCAGACTGGTTCCGCGCGGCCGGCGGAAGCGAATTCTCCGCGCCACGGTTGGGCTTGGCAGAGGGCGGGGAGGAAGGCACCGTGCGCAGAGTTACCCGCGTTAGTCGCCTCCCTGCGCCCTATGTCCGTACCCCTACGCCCCGCCTTGCTGGCCCTCGCTTTGCTGGGCCCCGTGGTCGCCGCGCCGGCCAAGGTGGATTTTGTCCGCGAGATCCGGCCGCTGCTCGCCCGGCATTGCTACGACTGCCACGGGCCCGAGGAGGCGAAGGGCGGACTGCGGTTGGACCAGGCGGCCGCGGCCCGGCGCGGCGGCGAATCGGGACTGCCCGCGGTCGTCCCGGGCCACCCGGAGCGCAGTGAACTGCTCGCCCGGCTCCGCACCACGGATCCGGAGGACGTGATGCCGCGGAAGTCGGCTCCGCTACCCGCGGCGGACCAGGAACTGCTCCGGCGCTGGATCGCTGAAGGGGCGGACTGGCCGGCCGACGCGCGGCACTGGGCCTATGTCCCACCGGTGCGTCCGTCGGTTCCCGGCCCGCGCGCGGAACCGCCGACTTCTCCGATCGACGCCTTCGTCAACGCGCGCCTGACGCAGGCTGGCCTCGCTCCGGCGCCCGCCGCGGATCCGGCCCGCTGGCTGCGGCGGGTGACGCTCGACCTCACGGGCCTTCCGCCAATGCCGGGCGAGGTGGCCGCCTTCGAGTCCGACCGGTCGCCGGGCGCGCGCGGCCGGGTCGTCGACCGGCTCCTCGCCTCGCCTCGCTTCGGCGAACGCTGGGCCCGGCCGTGGCTGGACCTCGCGCGGTACGCCGATTCCCACGGGTTCCAGCGCGACGACCTGCGCGACCTCTGGCCCTACCGCGACTGGGTGATCGCTGCGCTGAACGCGGATATGCCGTTCGACCGCTTCTCCGTGCTGCAACTGGCGGGGGATCTGCTCCCGGAGGCGGAGCGGGGCCCCGGGATGGACGCGCTGGTCGCCACGGGCTTCCACCGCGCGGCGGCGACCAACGTCGAGGCCGGTACCGACCAGGAGGAGGGCCGGGTGAATCAGGTCTTCGACCGGGTGAACACCACCGCCACCGTCTGGCTGGGCACGACCCTTGAGTGCGCCCAGTGCCACAACCACAAGTACGACCCCTTCACCCTCAAGGACTACTACCGGCTCTTCGCCTTCTTCAACCAGTCCGAGCAGGAGACCGCGTTTACCTCCCCCAAAGCGATGGCGGCCCTGCGCTTCACGGGTCCGTATCTGGATCTGCCGCCCTCGGAGGCCGAGGCGGCCGCGCGCGCCGGGTTCACCGTGCGGCTGGCGTCGCTCGACGAGCGCATCGCCGCCCGCCGGCCCGCGTTGCTCACGGGGTTCGCGGCGTGGCAGCAGCAGGTGGATTCCGCGTCGGTGCCGGCGGCGATCGCGGCCGTCCTGCGGGTCGACTCCGCGCGGCGCAACGCGGCCCAGCGCGCGCGCCTCGAAGCCCACTTCCTCGGCCTCGACCCGGAACTGGCCGCTCTGCAGGAGGAGCGGCGCGCGTTGGAGAAACAGCGGCCGCCCCCCGCCGTCCGCACGCTGGTGATGCGCGATGTCGCCACGCCGCGTCCGACGCGGGTGCTGCGCCGGGGCAATTTTCTGGACCCGGGCGAGGAGATTGAGTCGGGCACCCCGGAGGTCCTGCATCCCTTCCGCCGTGGGGCGGCCGCCAACCGCCTCGACCTCGCCCGCTGGCTCGTCTCCCGGGAAAACCCCCTCGTCGCGCGCGTCACCGTTAACCGCTGGTGGGCCGAGCTTTTCGGCCGCGGCCTCGTCGCCACGCCGGAGGATTTCGGGATCAAGGGCGAACTGCCGACCCACCCCGAGCTCCTCGACTGGCTCGCGGTGGAGTTTATGGACCACGGGTGGAGCCTGAAGCACCTCCTGCGTGTGATCACGTTGTCCGACACCTACGGCCAGGCATCCCGGGTCGAGCCGGCGGCGCGGGCGCGCGACGACCAGAATACTTTGCTCGCCCGGGGACCGCGGCTGCGGCTCGACGCCGAAATGATCCGCGATAACGCGCTTGCCGCCGCTGGGCTCCTGAGCGGGCGAATGGGCGGCCCGCCCGTGCGCCCGCCGCAGCCGGCCGGCCTCTGGGAAAGCAAGGTTGGCGGGGACCGGGTGACCTACGACGTGAGCGACGGCGAGGATGCCTGGCGCCGGGGGATCTACACGGTGTGGAAACGCACCTCCCCGTACCCGAGCTTCACCGCGTTCGACGCTCCGGCGCGCACGGCGTGCGCGGTGCAGCGCTCCCGGTCGAACACTCCGCTGCAGGCGCTCGTGCTCCTCAACGACCCCGTCTACGTCGAGGCCGCGCGCGCGCTCGGGCGGCGGATGGCGACCGAGACCGTGGGTGCGCCCCTCGCGGACCAGCTGCGCCACGGCTTCCGTCTGTGCCTCACCCGTTCGCCCAGCGCCGCCGAATTGGCCGCGCTGGAACGGCTGTGGCGTGAGCAGGCCGCGGCGCGCGACGAGGCCTCCGCGTGGCACGCCGTCGGGACTGTCCTGCTCAACCTCGACGAGATGATCACCAAGGGATGAACGCCGCGACTTCGCTTCCCCCCGCCGACTGGCTGGATCACGCCCGCACGGAAACCCGCCGCGCTTTCCTCCGGAGTTCCGGGGTGGGGCTTGGGGGCATCGCCTTGTCTTCACTGCTGGGCCAGAGCCTAGGCGCCGCCGCAGCGACGGTGCGCGCGCCGCACTTTGCGCCGCGGGCGAAGCGCGTGATCTACCTGCATATGGTCGGGGCGCCCTCGCAGCTCGACCTGTTCGATCCGAAGCCGGCGCTCGCGCGCTACGACGGACAGAAGGCGCCCGAGGAGCTGATTCGCGGCAAGCGTTTCGCCTTCCTGCGTGGCCATCCGTCCATCGGCGCGTCCCGTTACGCGTTTGCCCGCCACGGGCGTAGTGGCGCAGAGATTTCGGAACTGCTGCCGCGGCTCGCGGGCGTGGCCGACGAGCTGGCGATCGTGCGTTCGCTGCACACCGACGAGTTCAACCACGCCCCGGCGCAACTGTTCCTGCACACCGGGTTCGGGCGGTTGGGCCGCCCCAGCTTCGGCTCGTGGTTGGCCTACGGGCTCGGTACCGAAAACGCCGACCTGCCCGCGTACGTCGTCCTGCTCTCTGGGCCGCTCGCCGGCGCGGGCACCAGCCTCTGGGGACCGGGCTTCCTGCCCAGCGTGCATCAGGGCGTGCAGTTCCGCTCCGGTGGAGATCCCGTCCTCTACCTGGGCAACCCCGCGGGCCACGCGCGCGCTGACCGCCGTCGCGTGCTCGACACGTTGCGCGAGCTCAACGAGGCGCAGCTGGCCGACGTGGGCGACCCGGAGATTGCGACCCGCATCAGCCAGTACGAGATGGCGTTCCGGATGCAGGCGGCGGTGCCGGGACTGATGGACCTCCAGGGCGAGTCCGCCGAGACCCTCGAACTTTATGGCGTTAAGCCGGGCGAGGCTTCATTCGCCGCCAACTGCCTGCTGGCCCGTCGCTTGGTCGAGCAGGGGGTGCGGCTAGTGCAGCTCTACGATGCCGATTGGGACCATCACGCCGACCTCGCCACGCGCCTGCCGCGCAAGTGCCAGGATGTCGACCAGGGGATGGCCGCGTTGCTCACCGACCTGCGCCGGCGGGGCCTGCTCGACGACACGCTCGTGATCTGGGGCGGCGAATTTGGCCGCACCGCGATGCTCCAGAACGATTCCGGCGCAGGGGTGGCCACGAAGCCCGGCCGGGACCACCAAAAGGATGCCTTCACGATGTGGCTGGCCGGCGGCGGCGTGAAGGCCGGGCTGACCTATGGCGCGACCGACGAGCTGGGGCACGCGGTGGCCGACAAGCCCGTGCACGTACACGACCTCAACGCGACGATCCTGCACCTGCTGGGCCTTGACCACGAACGCCTGACGTTCCGCTACCAGGGCCGGGACTTCCGCCTCACGGATGTCCACGGCCAGGTGGTGCGCGACCTCTTGGCCTGAGCCGTGCCTGGCGCGCGGAACCGCGAGTTCAGTCGCCGGGCGCCTGCTTCTTGCCCTTGCCGGCCTTCGCCGCGCCGTGCGGTGGCCCCCAGATCCACGGGATGACCTGAGCGCGGCGCGCCCACGTTTCCCACGCGGCGGCGAGTTCGCGCACGCGTGCGGGCTCACGCGCCGCGAGGTCGTGCGTCTCGGTGCGGTCGGCCTCGAGGTCGTAGAGTTCCCAGGGCCCCGTCGCGCCCTTCGCCACCAGTTTCCAAGGACCGTCGCGCACCGCGCGGTTGCCCTCGTGTTCCCAGAACAGCGGCTGCTTCCGGCCGAGGGGGCGGCCAGAGAAGGCGGGCACGAGGCTCACGCCTTCGAGCGGGGTGAGGCGCTCGCCGCGGTATTCGGCCGGGTAGCGCGCGCCGGCGACATCGAGCAGCGTGGCCATCAGGTCGATCAAGTGGGCGGGCTGAGGTTCCAGCGCGTTGCGGCGGGCGGTTGGGATGCCGGCGGGCCAGTGGGCGATCAGGGGCGAGGAGATTCCGCCCTCGTGGACCCAGTGTTTGTATTCGCGGAAGGGCGTGTTGCTGACGTTGGCCCACGCCTCGCCGTACGCGACGTAGGTGTCACCCGCGCCCGGGAGCACGCCGTGCCCCTGACGCATCGGATAGCCGTCGCGGGTCTGCTTCGGGATCATATCGGGCTGCAGGTAATCCGCCGCGAGCGGGGGCAGAGAAGGAGCGGCGGCCCGTTCCCGCGGCCCCGGGTTTTGGCGACTGCGGCCGAGCGTCTCCGCGCAACCGCCGTTGTCTTGGAGAAACAACACTAGCGTGTTGTCCAGTTGCCCGGTGCGGCGGAGTTCCGCGACGAGGCGGCCCACGCCTTGGTCGAGGCAATCCAGCATCGCGGCGAACACCTCCATACCGCGGAGCTCGAATTCCTTGTCGGTCACGTCCGCCCACGCGCCTCCGCGCTGCGGCGCGACGGTCCAGCGGGAGTCGAGCAGCCCGAGTTCGCGCATCCGGGCCACGCGGGCGGCGCGAATCGCGTCGTAGCCGGCGTCGTACTTGCCCCGGTACTTGGCGAGGTCGGCGGGTTTGGCGTGCATCGGCCAGTGCGGCGCCGTGTGGGCCACGTACATCAGGAAGGGCCGGTCCGGGTGATCCCGCGTGTGCTCCGCGACGAAGCGCACCGCGTGGTCGCTGATCGCGTCGGTGTAGTAGAACTGCTGCGGCCGGTACTCCGGGTCAGCGAAGGGTGAGATCAGGGTGTTGTCGCGGACCAGCGAGTTCGGATCGAAGAAGCTACCGGCGCCGTGGATCGTCCCGTAGAAGCGGTCGAAGCCCCGCTGCAAGGGCCAGTTATGGCGGTCAGAATCACCGTCCGGCCGGACCTTCTTGGTGACGTGCCACTTGCCGACCATATAGGTGCGGTAGCCGGCCGGGCGCACCGCCTCGGCGAGGGTGATGCTGCGGCGGTTGAGGTCGCCGCGGTAGCCGTCGAGACCGCGGTCGTCCATCATATGCCCGATGCCGGCCTGGTGCGGGTAAAGCCCGGTGAGGAGCGCGGCGCGGGTGGGGCAGCAGCGGGCGGTGTTGTAGAACTGGGTGAAGCGCACGCCGCCCCGGGCGAGGGCGTCGAGGTGGGGCGTCGCGATCTCCCCGCCAAAGCAGCCCAGGTCGGAGTAGCCGCTGTCGTCCGACATCATCACGATGACATTGGGCGGCCGGGGCGCGGCGGCGCCGGTGAGGACGGCCGTCGCGGCGAGGAGCAGGGGGAGCAGCAGGGGCTTCATAATGAGGAATCGAGGCCGGCCGGCCGCAGGCCGGTGCCCTTGGCGCCGGTCAGGCTGTCCCCGAGGTCGCCGCGGATCGCCTCCGCGGCCGCCTGCAGGCGACGCACGACATCCGGGTGGGCCGCGGCGACGTCGCGGGTTTCCCCCGGGTCGTCCCCGAGGTGAAAGAGCGACAGTCCGATCTGCTCCACGCGGTAGCCGTGCCGGCTGGCGATGCCGTCGACGCCCGATTGCGTGATCGCGCGCGGAGCGAGCCGGCCGAAGTTGGAGGGTTTGCCGCCCTTGCCCGGCTCCGCGGCGACGGTGAGGTAGGGGTGCGGAAAGTGCAGCTTCCACGGCCCGGAGGACACCGCGTGCAGGGCGGTGCCGGAGAAGAAGAAGAGGTGCTCGTGCGGTTCCGCGGCGTCCGGGCGGCCGAGCAGCAGCGGCAGGGCGGAGCGGCCGTCGATGCGGCGTTCGGGCGGCCGGCCGCCCACTAGGTCGGTCAGCGTGGGGAGCCAGTCGATGGCCATAAAAGGAACCGCGGACACCCGGCCCGCCGGCACGCGCCCGGGCCAGCGTACGAGGCAGGGCACGCGCACGCCGCCCTCAAAGGCAGTCAGCTTACCCTCGCGCAACGGCAGGGCGGAGCCGGCGTGTTCCCCGTACGAGAGGAACGGGCCGTTATCCGAGATGAAGATAAGCAGCGTATTTTCCTCGAGGCGGTGGCGGCGCAGCGCGGCCAGCAGTTCGCCGATGGAGGCGTCGAGCTCCTCCATCACATCCCCGTAGAGCCCGCCGGCTGAGCGCCCCCGGAACGCCTCCGAGGCGAAGATCGGGACGTGCGGCATCACGTGCGGGAGGTAGAGGAAGAAGGGCCGCGCGGCGTGGCGCTCGATGAAGGCGAGGGCACGGTCGGTGAAGCGCCGGGTGAAGCGTGACTGATCCGGGTCGAGCTCGGTCACCTCCTCGCCGTCCTGCAGGGGCAGGGGGGGCATTTCGGGGGCGAGGGTGGGGTGGTAGCGGGAGTTGTCGTTGGAGTAGGGGATGCCGAACCACTCGTCGAATCCGTGACGGCGCGGATTGAACTTCGGGCGCGTGCCGAGGTGCCACTTGCCCATCGCGCCCGTCGCATAACCGCGCGCGCGCAACATCTCAGGCAGGAGCCACTCGTCCTCGTGGATGCCGTCGCGGCTGGTGTGGTTGAACGCCCCCTGCAGGTTCAGGCGGTTCGGGTAGGCCCCGGTCAGGAGCGCGGCGCGCGAGGCGGTGCAGACGGCCTGCGCCACATAGAAACGGGTGAAGCGCGTGCCTTCCGCCGCGAGGCGGTCCAGCTGTGGGGTCCGAAAACCCTTGGCGCCTTGGACGCCGAGGTCAGCCCAGCCCATATCGTCGGCGACGATCAGGATGATGTTTGGCGGCCGGTCCGCGGCGGGCGCGGCGGCGTGGCTGGCGGCTAGACCGGCGAGGGCGAACGTCGCGAGGACGCAGGGGAGCAAGGACGGGCGGCGGGCCCGAGGGTTAATGCGGTTCATTTAAACTGAGGGGCGCCGGGGCGCAGTTCGGCGCGGTGCCGCGCGACGGCCTCCTGGATGCGCGCGAGCACCTCGGGGTGCGCGGCGCCCACCTCGTGGCGCTCACCCGGATCGTGCGGGAGGCGGAACAGCAAGGGGCGCTCGTGTGCCTCGGGTTTGGGTTGGCCGTACCCGGCCTGAGTCTGGAAGTGCGCCTTCCAGTCGCCAAGGCGGCAGGCGAACAACTCGAAGCCGCGGTAGAAAAAGTAGGCTCGTTCCCCGAGTTCGCGTCCCTCCACGAGCAGCGGGAGTAGGCTGGTGCCGTCCAACGTGACGCCCGTGGGTGCCGGCACGCCAGCGAGGGCCAGCGCGGTCGGGTACAGGTCGAGGAAGCTGGCGGGGACGCTGGTGACCGCCGGTTTGAGCCGGCCGGGCATCCACGCGATGCCGGGCACGCGCATCCCGCCTTCCCACGTGCTGCCTTTGCCCTCGCGGAGCGGTCCGGCGCTGCCGCCCTGCAGGCCCTCGATCAGCCAGGGACCATTGTCGCTGGTGTAGAAGACAAAGGTGCGTTCCGCGAGGCCGCGGCGCCTAAGCTCGTCGAGGATCTCGCCCGTGCTGGCGTCGAGCTCCTCGATGACGTCGCCGTACAGCCCCCGCCGACTCCGGCCGCGGAACTCGGGGGACGCGAATAGCGGCGTGTGCGGCATCGAGTGGGCGAGGTAGAGGAAGAAGGGCCGGTCCGCGTGCTCGGCGATGAATCGCCGCGCCTCGTCGGTGTAGCGACGGGTGAGCGTTGCCTGCACCGCTGGGCGTTCCACGACCTCGCCGTCGCGCTCGAGGGCCACGTTCCAGCCGTCGGCCGGGGGATTATCGCTCGCGCGGATGCGCCCGGTGATCCCGGGGCGCGCGTCCATATCGTTGGAGTAGGGCAGGCCGAAGGTCCGGTCGAAGCCCTGGTCGCGCGGACGGGAGCCGGGGCGGATCCCGAGATGCCACTTGCCGATGTGGGCGGTCGCGTAGCCGCGCGCCTTGAGCGCCTCTGCGAGCGTGACCTCAGCGGCGGGCAGTCCGCCCTCGGAGTTAGGGAAGAGGACCCGGCGATGCCCGGCCATCCCGCTCCGTGGTGGGTAGCGGCCCGTGAGCAGCGCGGCCCGGCTCGGCGAACAGACCTCCGCCCCGGAGTAGAAGTCCGTGAAGCGCACCCCCTCCGCCGCCATCCGGTCCAGGTGCGGCGTGCGGATCGTCGGGCTGCCGTAGCAGCCGAGGTCGCCGTAGCCCTGGTCGTCGGTCAGGATGACGATGACGTTGGCGGGTGCCGGGGCGGCCGCGCGGCCGATGGCGGCCACGGCGAGGAGTAGGGGCAGGGCGAGGAGGGGCAGCGGGCGCATCGGGAAACTCAGGGGAGGCGGGGACGCAGCGGCGCACCGGAGGCGGGATCGCGCGGGTACAGGGCACCGTGCCGTTCGAGGGAGGTGATGAGGCCCTGCATCATCCGGCGCAGGTCTGCGGGGCGTTCGCGGGCGAGGTCGCGCTGCTCGTACGGGTCGTCACCGAGGTGGAACAGCTGGTAGGGGGTGCCGTCGGACGCCTTCCCGGGCACGTAGTGGTAGATCACCTTCCACGGCCCGTCGCGGTAGACGGTGAAATAATCGGTCCGGTGCGGCGCGTGCGGGTAGTGCATCAAGAAGGTGTCCTGCCGCCGTGGATCCGGGCGGCCGGAGAGCAGCGGGTCGAGCGGTTGCCCGTCGACTACGTGGCCCGCGGGCGCGGCTAGGCCGGCGGCGCCAAGTAGGGTAGGGAAGAGGTCCATCACCGCGGCGGGTTGGGTCTGGACGGTGCCAGCCGGGATGGGGAGGCGGCGCTGGTACGGGTTGTCGGCGGCGCGGGCCCAGGCGGCGAGGAACGGCACGCGCGTCCCGCCCTCGTAGTGGGAGCCCTTCTTGCCGCGCAGGGGCGCCGCGCAGGCGACGGCGTGCTCGTGGCCGAGGGGCGCGTCGGAACCGTTGTCCCCGAGGAAGATCACGAGGGTGTTCTCGGCCACGCCGAGCTGCTCGAGGTGGTCGAGGATGTCACCGAGGGACTTGTCGACGCCCTCGACGAGGGTGGCGAAGGCTTGGGCCTGCGGGTTGCGGCCGGAGTCCCGGTAATGGGCGGCGAAGCGCGGGTCGGAATGGAACGGTGAGTGCACGCCGTAATGCGGGAAGTAGAGGAAGAACGGGCGGCCGGCGTGGACGGCCTCGCCGACGTGGCGCTTGGCCTCGAGGGTGAGGGCCTCGGTGAGGAAGGTCTCCGAGCCGTGGTAGGCGTCGAGGCCGGGGACGGCGGACGAGGCGCGCTTAGCGTTGTTCTTACCGAACCCGTCCTTCGCGTAATACGTGCCCGGGGCGCCGAAGGCGGCGCCGCCGACGTTGACGTCGAACCCGAGGTTGAGCGGATCCGCGCCCTCGCTGCCGACGGGCCCGAAGTGCCCCTTGCCCACGTGCAGCGTGCGGTAGCCGGCCTGCTGGAGGATGCGGGCGAGGGTGACGTCCCCGCGCCGGAGGCCGCGCCAGTTCCAGTCCGCCGGCCCCTGCGGCCCGGCGTTGTCGTTGTTCGGGTTGATCCAGTTGGTGGTGCGGTGGCGCGCCGCGTTCTGCCCGTTCTGGATCGAGATGCGCGTCGGCGAGCACACGCTCATCGCGCTGAAGTGGCTGAACCGGATCCCGCGGGCGGCGAGTCGCTCCATTGCCGGGGTGCGGTAGAACTCGTTCAGCGGGTGCCGCTGCGGCCGGCCCGCCGCGTCGGTGAGGAAGGGCACAGACGAATCCATCACGCCCATATCGTCGATGAGGAACACGACGAGGTTTGGCCGGGCGGGTGCGGCCGCGGGAAGCGGCGCGAGCGGGGCTAGGAGCAACAGGAGGAAGGGAGTGAGGCGGCGCATCGGAGGGCGGGGTTCAGGGGACGAGGAGCGGCATCCAGAGGCCCTCGCGCACGGCGGGGGCCTCGCCGGAGGCGGGGTAGGTGGCGCGCACGGCCGCAGCGAGCTTGGCGGCTAGTTCGCGGCGCGCGGCAGCGTGCTCGGGCCGGTCCGCTAGGTTAGTCAGCTCGCCTGGGTCGCGGTCGTGGTCGTAAAGCTCGGCGCCGTGCTTCCCGGCGTCGCCCCACTCGGTGTAGCGCCAGCGCGCCGTGCGCAGGCTGTAGCCGAAGAAGCGTTCCCCGGGTTCCCCGCCGCTGACGGCCTTCTTGGCGGCCCGGGCCCCGCCTTTGACCTTCGCGGTTCCCGGCTCGGCCTTGGCCGCGGCGGTCGCCGCCGCCCCCGTGGGCCGCCCGCCGCGCGCGACTTGGGTCAGCGCCCAACCGCGCGAGGCGGCCGCTGGATCCTTGAGCAACGGCACCAAGCTCTCCCCCTGGAGGTTGGCGGGAGCGGCGACCCCCGCGAGTTCGCAGAGCGTCGGGTAGAGGTCGACCTGACTCACCGGCGTCCGCACGACCGAACCGGGCCGGCCTACGCCGGGGGCGACGATGAGCAGGGGCACGCGCGCCGAGGGCTCGAAGAGGCTCTGCTTCTGCCACAGGCCGTGCTCGCCGGTCAGGTAACCGTGGTCACTAGTGAATACGAGGGTCGTCGAGTCTGCGAGGCCGAGGCGGTCGAGCGCCGCGAGCACGCGCCCGACCTGGGCGTCCATAAAGCTGATGCTGGCGTAGTAGGCCTGCAGGGCCTGACGGCGCAGGGGATCGGTGAGGTTGTCCTGCTCGCGCTTGTAACTGGCGAGAGCCGCGGGCGGCAGGTCCGCCTGGTCCTCCTTCACGCCGGTCACGACACGCATCTCGGCCTCGGGATAGGCGGCGAAATACGGCCGCGGCGCCACGTAGGGCGTGTGCGGACGGAAGAAGCCCACGGCGAGGAAGAACGGCCGGTCGCGCCGGCTGGCGCAGCGCTCGAGGACCCACTCGGCGGCGTCCGCCAGCTTGCCGTCGGTGTGGTGCTCATCGCCCTTGGGGGACGCGTACCAGCTCAGGGTGCCGCCGAACGAGCCGGGGGTCAGGCTGAAGATCTTCGGGTGCTCCTCGAGGCGGTCGACGCCGGCGGGGTTCAGCTCCAATTCCCAGGAGGCCGGGTCGTCGTGTCCGTCCGTGCCGATGGAGTTCGGGACCCCGTAGTGGTACAGTTTGCCGAGGCGGGCCGCGAACCAGCCTTGATGGCGGAAGGCCTGGGGCAGGCTCACCTGCTGGGGCACGGTCTGCCGGAAGATCTGGTTGTTGCCGTAGATGCCCGAGCTGTTCGGGTAGAGGCCGGTCAGCATCGAGTTCCGGCTGGGTCCGCAGAGCGGGAAAGTGCAGTACGCGCGGTCGAAGCGAACCCCGCGTGCGGCGAGGCGGTCGAGGTGGGGCGTCCGCGCCTGCGGGTCGCCGTAGGCCCCGAGCAGGGTGTTCAAGTCGTCGGCGATGATGAACAGGACGTTGGGCAGCCGCGTCGAGCCCGGGGCGGGCGCGGCGGCTTGGACGGCCGGGAGCGGCAGGAGCAGGCCTGCGAGAAGCGGGAGGAGGCGGCGGAGCGGGGAGCGCATCGGAGTGAAGGAGGGTTCAGCGGGCGGGTTGCTTCTTTTTACGCGCCGCGGCGGGGTCGCCGGTGGCTGCGCGGTTCAGGTAGGTGGCAAATTCCCAGCGGCCCTTCCAGGCCTCCAAGTACGGCGCATAGCCGGGCGTATCGTACCAGTTCACCCGGCCCGGATCCGGCGGCTCCACGCGGCCGGCGGGATAGTCGCGGCCCGCGATGCTCGCCTCGACGGTGGCGTTCCAAGCGAGCAGCGCCTCCCGCAGGCGCGCGGCGAGCGCGGGTTGTTCAGCCGCGAGGTCGCGCGCCTCGGCGGGATCGGTTTCAAGGTCGTAGAGTTGCGCCGCGCCCCGGCCGTGGTCCTCGGCGATCAGCTTGTGTCGCCCGTCGATCCACGCCGCCCGCTGGCCGTAGCGAAAGGGGATCGGCTGCTCGCGCCGCGCCGGCTCCCCGGCGAAGAGCGGACGGAGGCTCTGCCCGTCGAGCGGCTGCAGCAGGGCGGAGCCGGGCACGCCCGCGAGCTCCGCGACGGTCGGGAAGAGGTCCATCGTGCAGGCGGGGAAGGAGGTCACGCGCGGCCGGATCACCGCCGGCCACTCGATGATGCCGGGGACGCGGATGCCGCCCTCAAACAGGGTGCTCTTGTTGCCGCGCAGGCCGCCCACAGAGGAGGGCTTCACCTCGGGCAGGCCGCCGTTGTCGCTGCAGAAAACCAGCAGCGTATCGCGCTCGAGGCCCAGCCGGCGGAGCGCCGCCCGCAGGGTGCCGATGCTCCGGTCCAGCGCCACCAGCTCGCCGTAGTGATGGGCGGACCTCTCGTCCAGATGCGCGAACGGCGCGCGGTCCGCCTCCAGCGCGCGGAACGGGCTGTGGGGCGAGCCGTACCAGATGACGCCGAACATCGGACGGCCGCCGCCCCGGTGGCGCTCGAGGAACTTGATCGCCTCGGCCACGATTACCTCCGACGAGTCTCCGCGTTGCTCCTCGAACTTGCCTTGCCGGCTGAGTAGCGGGTCCTGGTCGAAGAAATTCGAGACCGACACCCATTCGTCGAAGCCGAAGCGCCCCGGGTGCCGTGGGTCGTCCGCAAGCATCGGCACGCCCGGGCCGGCGTGGCCGTTGAGGTGCCATTTGCCGAAGTGGCCGGTGACGTACCCTGCGGCCTTTAGGCCTTGGGCGACGGTCCGCTCCTGCAGCCGCAGCGGATACCCGTGGCTGATCGCGCCGGTGCGGTCGTGGCTGCGGCCGGTCATCACGGTCGCGCGCGTGGGAGAGCACACGGGGCCGCCGGCGTAGAAACGCTCGAACCGCAATCCGTTGGCCGCCATCGCGTCAAGGTGCGGCGTCTTCAGTACGGGGTGGCCGCGGTAGCTGGTCTGGCCCCAGCCCATATCGTCAGCCATCACGAACAGGATGTGCGGGCGTGGCGGTTCACCGGCGCGGCCAAGGACGGCGCAGGTCAACGCGAGGAGGAAAGCGGGGAGGCAGGGTTTCATCGGGCGGGAAGACGGTGGGGGCGGGAAGGAGGGGACGTTCACGGAGCGAGGCGGCCGGGGAGGTACTCCACCATCCGGCCGACGTACTCTGCGGCGTCGGGCTGAGCAGGGTCCTTCAGTGCGGCGCCGCGGATGTCGGGCACGAGCGGGGCGGCGGCGCGGCCCAGTCGGCCCGCGGCCACGAGGGCGACGAGGCGCGTCGCGGCGTCCGGCGCCTGGAGCGCCGCGCGGAACACGGGCAACACGG
>JBILWD010000264.1:0-5287 GCA_044370095.1 Opitutaceae bacterium
CATCGGCCGCCGCGGAGGGCGCCTTGGAAGGCAGGGTGCTGAACGCCCGGTCCGGCGAATACCTCGGCAATGCGCGGGTCACGCTCGCGCCCGGCTCGCTCGAGGCCTTCACCGACGGGGACGGCCGTTACCGGTTTCCGCGCGTGCCAGCGGGGCGTGTGGAGGTGCGGGCCACGTTCACGGGCCTGCCTCCGGCGAGCGGGTCGGCCGAGGTGGGAGCCGGGCGCACCGCGGTGCTCGATCTCAGCTTCGGCGGGACCGGCGGCACAGTGCGGCTCGACCAGTTCGTGGTCGGCGCCTCGCGCGAGATGGATGCTGCGGCCCTGGCAATCAACGAGCAGCGCTTTGCCCCCAATGTCCGCCAGGTGGTCGCCACGGACGAGTTCGGTCACGTGGCGGAGGGCAACGTGGGCGAATTCGTGAAGTTCCTCCCCGGGGTGACCGTGGAGTACGGCGGCGGTTACGCGCGGGGCATCGTGATCGACGGCGTCCCCTCCGTGCACACCCCGATCACGATCGACGGTTTCAGCCTGGCGAGCACCGGCGGTGACAACAACACGGGCCGCTCCGTGCAGGTCGACATGGCCTCGATCAACAGTATGTCACGCGTCGAGGTGTCGTTCTCGCCGACGCCGGAATCGCAGGGCTCCGCGCTGGCCGGCGCGGTGAACCTCGTGCCGCGGAGCTCGTTTGAGCGCGTCCGTCCGCAGCTGACCGCCTCGCTCGCGCTGGTGATGCGGGACAACGCGCGGGACTTCCACCGCTCGCCCGGGCCGCGCGAGGCCGACACGCGCAAGGTGCACCCGAGCTTCGATTTCGCCTATGTGCACCCGGTCTCGTCCCGCTTCGGGTTCACGCTCTCCGGGGGCACGGCGCGCCAGTACACGGCGGAGGACTTCACCCAGAACACGTGGCGCGGGGTGACCGCCGCGACCAATGGCACGACCTTCCCCCACACCACCCCGGAACGGCCCTACCTTTCCACCTATGCGGTGCGGGACGCCCCGAAGGACACCATCCGCCGCTCGTTCTCCGTGACTGCGGACGCGCGCCTCTCGGCGCGGGACCGACTCGCGTTCTCCTTTCAGTTCTTCTCCTTCAATGCCGACACCACCACGCGCCAGCTCACGTTCAACGTGAACCGGGTCGAAGCGGGCGGCTTCGGGCCGACGTTCACGCGCGGCGCGGTGGCGGCGGGCGACCTGCTGCTCAACCAGGGCGGCCGCGACCGGCTGAACCGCACCTGGATGCCCTCGCTGACGTGGCGCCACGACGGTCCGGTCTGGAATCTGGAGGCCGGCGCCGGGCATTCCCAGGGCACCAACCGCGTGCGCGACATCGACAAGGGGATCTTCAACAACACCCAGGTGCGCCGCACCGGCGTGACGGTGGCCTTCGAGGACTTGCAGTATCTGCGGCCGGGCCGCATCGCGGTCACGGATGCGGCGGGCGCGCCGGTCGATCCCTTCCGGCTCGCCTCCTACGCGTACACCCAGTCGAACAGCATCCAGAACAGCACGACGGACCTCCGCCGCAGCGTGCACGGCAATGCCCGGCGTGACTTCGGCGGCGCCCTGCCCCTTGCGCTCAAGGCGGGCTTCGAGGTGCGCGACTGGCGGCGGGACCTGCGCGGTGGCACCCGCGTGTTCTCGTTCGTGGGGGCGGACGGCCGGCCGAGCACCGCGCCCG
This sequence comes from Opitutaceae bacterium, assembly GCA_044370095.1. Lineage (GTDB taxonomy): Bacteria > Verrucomicrobiota > Verrucomicrobiia > Opitutales > Opitutaceae > ER46. The sequence continues at coordinate 1,690 of JBILWD010000264.1, forward strand.
CCGGCGGCGACGACGCGGCCCTGCCGTACCTCGATCCCGGATTCTCGCGCCGCGTCCTACCCTTCGGGCACCCGGCGGCCCAGTGGATCAGCAACGAGCGCCTCTGGCGGCTCTACCAGGACAATCCTGGTTTCTTCACCGTGAACCCGGACGCCACCTATCGTTCCGCCGTCGGGCTCTCCAAGCACGTCCTCGAGCGGATCAGCGCGGCCTATGTGCGCGGCGACGCCAGCGCCTTTGAGCGGCGGTTGAAGCTGGTGGCCGGTGTCCGGGCGGAACAGACCAACATCGAGGCGGAGGGGCCGCTGAGTGACCCGACGCTCAACCACCAGCGCGACCCCGCCGGTCGCGTCGTGCTCGGGGCCAACGGCCGCCCGCTGCCCGTCATTCCCGCGACGAACGCGCTCGGCGTCTCCCAGCGCACGTACCTCGACCGTCGCGCGCGGGTGGAGAAGGAGTACCTGCGGCTGTTTCCCAGCCTCAACGCGTCGTGGTCGGTGCGGGAAAATCTCATCCTGCGCGTGGCCGGCTACGCGTCGGTCGGCCGGCCCGACTTCAACCAGTACACCGGCGGGTTGACGCTGCCCGACACCGAGTCGCCGCCGGCCCCCGGGAACCGGATCATCGTGAACAACGCTGGGATCAAGGCCTGGTCCGCCCGCAGCCTGAAGGTGCGGCTGGAGCATTACTTTGAGGGCGTCGGCCAGCTTTCGGTCGGGGCGTTCCGGCGGCAGATCCGAAACTTCTTCGGGAGCACCGTGCAGGCGTCTTCCCCGGAGTTCCTCGCGCTCTACAGCCTCGAACCATCGGTCTTCGGGGGCTACGACGTCTCCACGCAGTACAACCTGCCCGGGGCCGTGCGGCTTGAGGGGTGGAGTGTGGACTACCGGCACGCGCCGCCCTTCCTCCCGGCGTGGGCGCGCGGGGTGCAGGTCTTCGCCAACGTCACCTCCCAGCGGGTGCTGGGGGATGACACGGGCGACTTCGCCGGCTTTGTCCCCTTGGCGGCCAACTGGGGCGCCAGCCTCAACCGTCCCGGCGGGAGCCTGCGGCTCAACTGGAACTACCGGGGCCGCCAGCGTGCCGCGCGGGTCGCCGCCGGCGCGAGCCTGCCGCCGGACGCCTTCTTCTGGGAGGTGCCCCGCCTCTACCTCGACGTGCTCGCCGAGCGGCGGCTGACCCGCGGGACCGCGCTCTTCGTCAACCTGCGCAACGCCACCGTCGTCCCGGATGATCAGGAGGCCTACGGCGCGGTCACCCCGGGCTACGCCCGCCTGCGCCAACGCTTCGATCTGGGCGCACTCTGGACGATCGGGATCAAGGGCACGTTCTGACCCGCTCAGCGCCCCGCGCCGGTCACGCTGGTCCGCACCGCGTAGAGCGATTTCCGCGCGGTGATGTAGAGCGTCTTCCCGTCCGGTCCGCCGAAGCAGAGGTTGGCGGCAGATTCGGGCAGGAGGATGCGTCCGACGAGCCGCCCTTCGGGATGGAAAACCTGCACCCCGTCGCCGGAGCTCGACCACACCCGGCCTTGGCGGTCGACCCGGATGCCATCCGGCCCTCCCTGGTCGAGCCGGCAGAATACGCGGCCGGCGTCGAGTCGGCCGTCGGCCCCCACCGCGAACACCCGGATGTGACGGGGAGCGCCGGAGTCGGCGACGTAGAGGAGCTTCTCGTCGGGGGAAAACGCCAGGCCGTTCGGCTGGACAAAGTCCCGCACCACCGCGGTGGTAGTGCCGGTCGCCGGGTCGTAGCGATAGACAAAGTTGCCCGGCTGCTCCTTGCCCTCCCGCTGTTTGGTGGCGGGGTTGGTCTTCAGCCCGTATTCGGGGTCGGTGAACCAGAGGGTGCCGTCCGCCTTGACCACGACGTCATTGGGCGAATTCAGGCGGCGGCCCTCGAAACGGTCCACGACGGTGACGAGGGTGCCGTCCGCCTCCCGGCGGGCCACCCGGCGCCCGGAGTGCTCACAGGTGAGCAGGCGCCCCTGCAGGTCGAGGGTGTTGCCGTTGGCGTTCCGGCTCGGTTCGCGGAACGGGGCGATCCCGCCGGCGGGCGACCAGCGGAGGAGTTGGTCCCGAGGGATGTCGCTGAAGACCAGAATGCCTTCCCGGGGCAGCCAGACCGGCCCCTCGGTGAAACCAAGGCCGGTGGCGAGGCGCTCCACCTTGGCATCGGTGGGTAGGCAGCGAGCGAATTCCGCGGCGTCGACCGGGGCGAAATCGGCGGCGGGCAGGGGCAGGCCAACGAGGGCGGCGCAGACGAGGAACGGACGGAGGCGGGGTGGGGTTTTCATCTAAGGGAAGCGGGGGTGGATTTTTTCTCGCGAATTTTGAACGCGGGGCGGGGCAAGGCGTCTTTCCCCGTGGTAGTTCAATGGTTTGCTTGGTGTTAGGTGCGAGGGCCGCCTAGGGGTAGGCGGCCCTCATCTTTTCCCGGGTCAGCCGACCCACTGGCGTCCGTTGCGGAAGAGCCGCATCCACGGGCTGTCCTCCCCCCATCCGCGGGGCGCCCAGCTCAGGCAGGCCGAGCGGAACACGCGCTCCGGGTGCGGCATCAGGATCGTCACCCGGCCGTCGCGGCTGGTCAGGGCGGTCATCCCGGCGGGAGATCCGTTCGGGTTCAGCGGGTAGCGCTGCGTCACGCGGTGGTGGTTGTCCACGAAGCGCGCCGCGACGAGGCCCGAGGCGCTGAAGGCCTCCGCGGCGGCGGCATCCGCGAATTCCGCGCGGCCTTCCCCGTGGGCCACGGCCACGGGCAGGACCGCGCCCTCCATCCCCGCGAACAGCAGGCTCGGACTACGCTCGATCCGCACCGAGACGTACCGCGACTCGTAGCGTTCGCTCTCGTTCTGAACGAACCGCGGCCAGTCGGTGGCTCCCGGGATGATCTCGCGCAGGTTGCTCATCATCTGGCACCCGTTGCACACCCCGAGGGCGAAGGTGTCGGGCCGCGTGAAGAAGGCGGCGAACTCCGCCCGGGCGCGCTCGTTGAAGAGGATGCTCTTCGCCCAGCCCTCGCCGGCGCCGAGGACATCTCCGTAGCTGAAGCCCCCGCAGGCCGCTAGGCCGCGGAAGTCCCGCAGGCTCACCCGGCCGGCGAGAACGTCCGACATATGTACGTCCACCGGGGCGAAACCCGCCCGGTGGAATGCCGCCGCCATCTCGACCTCCCCGTTGACGCCCTGCTCGCGCAGGATCGCGAGGGGCGGACGGCCGGTCAGGTCGCGCCCGACCGAGACGGTGAACGGCACCAACGGGCGCAGGCCCGGATCCTCTCGGTCGAGGCGCAGGCCGTGCTCAGACTCGGCGCACTCCGGGTTGTCGCGCAATCCCGCTAGTCGCCGGGTCACGTCCGACCAGAGGTCCCGCAGCGCAAACAGGTCCTCGGACCAGAGCTCGGCCTTGTCCCGGAGGACCGTGATGCGAGGATTGGCGGTCGTCCGGCCGAGGGGCTGGGTGCAGTCCGCGAGGCCGTGTTCCGCGAGCACCGCAAGGACCCGCGGCCGCTGGGCGGCCGGAATCTGGACCACGGCGCCCAACTCCTCGGCAAACAGGGCGGCGAGAGGGTCCTGCGCGCCTGCGGGCAAATCAAGCAC
>JBILWD010000265.1:0-5269 GCA_044370095.1 Opitutaceae bacterium
TCGTGCCGCCGTTTCTGCCGGACACCCCGGAATGCCGCGCCGAGCTGGCGGAGTACTATCAGGCCGTCTCGCGGTTGGACCAGGGCGTGGGTCGCCTGATGGAGCTGCTGCGGGCGTCCGGGCAGCGCGAGCGCACGCTGGTCGTGTACCTGTCGGACAACGGCGTGGCCTTCCCCGGGGCGAAGACCACGCTCTACGATCCGGGCGTGCGGCTGCCCCTCCTCGTGGTTGCTCCCGGCCACCGGCGCCCCGGCAGCGTGCAGGAAGCGCTGGTGTCCTGGGCCGACCTCACTCCGACCCTGCTGGCCTTCGCCGGCGTGGACGCGCCCGCGGGGGAGTTCGACGGCCGCTCGTTCGTGGCCGGGCTCGACGGCCTGCCCCTCCCGGGCTGGGACGAGGTGTACGGGTCCCACTCGCTGCACGAGATCACGATGTACTACCCGATGCGCAGCGTGCGGACCCGCACCCACAAGCTCATCCTCAACCTCGCCCCGGGCCAGGAGTTCCCGCTGGCCCTGGATCTGCGCCAGTCGCCCACCTGGATCAGCGCCCAGCGCGGCGGCTCCGGGGTGTACGGCCGCCGCCCGATCGCGCAGTTTCTGCGCCGCCCGGGCATTGAACTCTACGACCTCACGCGGGACCCCCACGAGGTGGAGAATTTGGCGGAATCACCCGCTCACGCCGCAGTCAGGCGCGACCTGCTCGCGCGCCTCCAGGCCTTCCGCACCCGGAGCCGCGACCCTTGGCTCGCGACGGAAACGCCCTGAATCCACAGGAAACGGTCCCGCGCTCTGCGATGACCCGCTTTCACCCTATCTCACACGATTGAGATTGACCGGGAAAGCGCTGTTCGGTGGCTTTCGAGGCCTTCCCGACGCTCCTCCCCGCCGTGACGCCTCCGATCACCCAAAAGCACATCGCCTCCCGGCTGGGGGTGTCGGTGACGTTGGTTTCCCGGGTGCTGGGCGGGAAGGCGGGCGAGATCGGGGCGGCCGCGGCCACGGTGGCGTCGATTCGGCGGACGGCGGCGGACCTGGGCTACGTGCCCAACGCAACGGCGCGGATCCTGCGGGGCGTGCCGAGCCGGACGCTGGGAGTGGTGGTGTACGACTTTGAGGATCCGTTCCTGGGCGCGCTCATCGGCGCCTTGCAGCGCCTGGCGCACCGGGAGGATCACACGCTGGTGCTGGCCGGGTTCGAGCAGCGGCGGGAGGATGCCGACGCGCTGCGCCCGCTGGCGAAGCACGGCCTCAGCGGACTGATCATCGTGGGCAGCGGCGGGCGGGAGGAGTGGCTGCAAGGCTTCCTCGCCCGGGGAATGCCGGTCGCGCGCATCGGGACGAGTCCGGGGGTGACGCACGCGACCGTGGCGGTGGACAGCGCGCGCGGGATCGCCGCTCTGCTCGCCCATCTGGGACGGCGCGGCCTCCGCCGGGTGGGGTTCATCGCGGACGCCCTCCCGGCGCACCAGGACCGCCTGCGCTGCTTCCAGGAACAAGTCGCGGCGCTCGGCTGCGAGTCACGGCCGGAGTGGTGCGTGACGCGCCCCGAGGCGGCCACGGCGGCGGGACTGCAGGGGACGCGCGAACTGCTCCGCCGCGGCGGCGAGCGGCCACAGGCGCTGCTGGCGGCGGGCGATGCGATCGCGATCGGGGTGTTGCGGGCGTTGCAGGAGGATGGGGTGTCCGTTCCGGGCGGGATGGCGGTGACGGGTTTCGACGACCTGCCGCTGGCGGACGCCCTGACCCCGGCGCTGACCACCATCCGTCAACCCGTGGCGGACCTGGCCCGGACCGCCTTTGCCTGGGTGGCCGGGGACGGCCTCGCTTCCGGCCGGGCGGCGCCCCAGGTGTTGCTGCCGGGCGAGCTCATCGTGCGGGAATCCGCCTGAAATCGCTTCCCGCTCGCCTCCCGCGTTCCTCCACCCCGTTCTCCCTCCTCGTCATGCCGCCCAAACCCGCCCTCGACGTCCTCATCATTGGCGGGGGGATGATCACCTACGATCTGATCCTCCCCTCGGTTTACCACCTGCAGCGTTTGGGCGCGGTCGCCCGGATCCGGGTGTGTGCGCAGAGCTCGGCCCGCATCCGGGCGCTGAAGGAGGGCGCGGACCTGAAGGCGGCCTTTCCGGGGCAGGACTTCGAGGCGTACCCCGACCCGATGGCGCCGGAGTCGGAACGTCAGCCGGACTTGTACCGGAAGCTGCTCGCCGACGCGCGGCCGCGGCAGGCGGTGATCATCGCGACGCCGGATCAGCTGCACTTCGAGATGGTGATGGAGGCGTTGCGGTGCGATCAGCACGTCCTGTGCGTGAAGCCGCTGGTCCTGCAGCATCAGCAGGCGGTCGCGATCGAGCGCTTCGCCCGGGAGCGGGGGCTGTTCGTGGGCGTCGAATACCACAAGCGCCTCGACACCCGCGCGCTGATGGCGCGGCGGCAGTATGGGCTCGGGCACTTCGGGGAGTTCCGCATCGGCGAGGCGCGGATGATCGAGCCGTATTACTACCGCCGCTCCAATTTCCAGAACTGGTTCACCACCGACCAGACCGATCCGTTTGTGTATGTGGGCTGCCACTACTTCGACCTGGTGCAGTTCATCACCGGCCTGCGTCCGGTGGGCGTCTCGGTGAGCGGCGTCAAGGGCAAGTTCCCCAATGGGAACGAGGGGTATATGTGGGCCAATGGGCGCGTTCGCTACGAGAACGGGGCGATCCTGTCCGTGATCGACGGCCTCGGCTACCCGGATGACGCGGCGGGCAGCAACGACCAGGGCCTGCTGATGTACTGCGAGGGCAAGGATCGGGGCGGGATGATCCAGCACAACGACCAGGACCGAGGCGTCCGCCACTCGTACCTGGAGAACATCGGCTGCGGCGGCTCGCGTTACAATTACTGCAGTCCGGACTTCTACCGTTTGGTCCCGTGGACGGGGCCGGGGTATCGTCCGGCCGGGTATGGGTTCGAGTCCGTGGCCGCCCACCTCGACGCGATGCGGCGACTGGAAGGGGAGACCTCCGGGATGGAAGCCGGCGCCGCCTTGGAGCGCCGCCGCGGCATCATCCGCGAGATTGACCAGGCCGGGCTACTGGCGACGCCTGCGAATTCCGCCGACAATGAGCTGGTGGTGGAGGCGGCGCGCCTTTCCATCCTCGCGGACGGCGACTGGTGCGATATCCATTATGGCGAGCAGCCCCACGTCCGCCTGCGCAATTAATTCCCATGGCCGAATATAATCTCACCCCCGTTTCCGTCCCGCCCGTGCAGACGCGCTGGCGGACCATCCAGACCGCGCTGCCGGTGCCGGAGTCATTGCCGCTCTTCGAGGAGTTGCGCCGGAGCGAGCCGCGGTCGATGTCCGGCCAGCCGCCCGTCGTCTGGCACCACGCGGAGGGCGCGACCATCGCCGACCGCTGGGGCAACCGCTGGATCGACTGGTCCTCGGGCGTGCTCGTGACTAACGCGGGCCACGGCCACCCCCGCATCGTCGCCGCGCTGAAGGAGGCCGTCGAACGGCCGCTGCTGGCGACGTACGTCTTTCCGCACGAGGGGCGGGCGCGGCTGACCGGCATGCTGAGCCGCCTCACGCCGCAGCTGGAGGGGGCGACCGTGTTCCTGCTCTCCACGGGCAGCGAGGCGACCGAGAACTGCATCAAGCTGGCCAAGACCTACGCGCTGGAGAAGCACGGCCCGGCCAAGTCGATCATGGTCACCTTCCAGAACGCCTTCCACGGGCGGACGATGGGCGCCCAGCTCGCGGGCGGGATGGCCAAGGGCAAGCGCTGGCTGGGCTCCTGTTGCCCCCAGTTCGTCCAGGTGCCCTTTCCGGACGGCTACAAGAATCCGGACACCTCGTTTGACCTGTTCCTCTCCAGTCTCGCCCAGCGCGGTGTGACCCCGGACCGGATCGCCGGCGTGATGACCGAGAGCTACCAGGGTGTGGGGCCGGACTTTCTGCCCGTCGAGTACGCGCGCAAGCTGGAGGCGTGGTGCCGGCAGCATGACATCGTGCTGGTGATGGACGAGGTGCAGGCCGGTTTCGGCCGCACCGGTAAGATGTTCTGCTTCGAGCACTACGGCGTGACCCCGGACCTGATTGCCTGCGGCAAGGGGATTTCCTCCTCGCTGCCCTTGGCGGCGGTGATCGGGCGTCGGGACATCATGGACCTTTATGCGCCGGGTTCGATGACCTCGACCCATTCGGCCTCGCCCCTCGCGGTGACGGCGGCGATCGCCAACCTGCAGGTGATCGAGGACGAAAAGCTGGTGGAGCGGGCGGCCCGCCTCGGCGCGTGGTTCAACCCGGAGCTGCACCGCATCCAGCGCAAGTATCCGGCGGTGCTGGGCTGCTGCACGGGACAGGGCCTCGTAGCGGGCATTCAGGTGGTGAAGCCGGGTACGCGCACGCCGGACCCGGATCTGGCGACGCGGATTAACTTGGCCTGCATGCACCGCGGGTTGCTGATGTTCGCGCCGGTGGGCGTGGGTGGCGAGTGCGTGAAGATCTCGCCCCCGCTGAGCATCGACGAGGACTGCCTGCGCGAGTCGGCGACCGTGTTTGAGGAAGCGGTGGACGTGGTTTGCCGCGGCCTTTGAGCCTGCTGGCCCCCCGCCGGCTTGGCCGGCGGGGTAGGATGGTGGGGCGCGTCACATCCGGGTGACAGGGCAAAAGGCGACTGGCCAGTTGGCCCCGCTCTTGCTATGGTTTTACCCGTACCCTCCGCCAGCTCGGTGGGGGACGTTTCATCGACACCCATGAAGAAATCCACTGCCAAGTCCAAGGTGTCGCCCGCCCCAGCGACGAAACTCGTGCCCGCCCCCGCCGCCAAGGCGCCGGCGAAGAAGGCTCCTCCGAAGCGCAAGGCCCCGGTGGCCAAGCCGGCTCCGGCGGCGGCCCTAGCGCCCGCCGCGAAGCCGGCCGTGACGCCGGCCTCCGTTACCCCTCCCGCAGCTGCGCCGGTCCGCCCCGCGGCCGCGCTGGCGGCTCCTGCTCCCGTCCCGGCCCCCGTGCCGCCCGCGGCGCGGCGGCCGGTGGTCACCACCATCACCGCGCGCATCAACATTGGTTTCGGTAACGCTCTGCACCTGCGCGGCGAGGGGCCGGGGCTGAGTTGGGATCGGGGCGTGCCGATGGAGTGCATCGCCGCGGACCTGTGGCGGTTGAACCTTGGGGAATCCGCCCGCGGGTACACGTTCAAGGTGCTGGTCAACGACCTCACTTGGAACAGCGGTCCCGATAACACGGTGGCCAGCGGCGGGGTGGTGAACCTCAC
>JBILWD010000266.1:0-5253 GCA_044370095.1 Opitutaceae bacterium
GGCAACAAGCGCGCGATCGGCGGGATGGCCCGCGAGTTCTACGGGCGCATCTGGGAACACTACCAGCAGCCCTCCGCCTGGACCCGCCAGGCCCGCACGGACTACGTCAACCGCCGCGGCACGGCCCAAGACCCCGCGGAGCGCACGCTCTGGACCTTCGAGCCGCACGTGGCCACGCGGGTCTACGACGCGATGCTGCGGGAAGCCGGTGACCGCGTCACGGTGGTGCGCGGCGAGCGGCTCGAGCTGGCCCCCGGCCGCGGCGTGTTCAAGGAGGGCGCGCGGATCACCCGGATCGTGATGGAGAGCGGCCGCGCGTTCACCGGGAAGATGTTCATCGACGCGTCCTACGAGGGCGACCTGATGGCGCGCGCGGGCGTGAGTTATCACGTGGGCCGCGAGGCCAACGCCACCTACGGCGAGACCATCAACGGCGTGCAGGCCGGCCACGCCTTCAGCCACCAGTTCATCCGCCCGGTCGACCCGTACGTCGTCCCCGGCGATCCCCGCAGCGGCCTCCTGCCCGGGATCAACCCAGAGGGCCCCGGGACCGAGTTCGCCGGCGACCGCAAGGTCCAGGCCTACAATTTCCGCCTCTGCACCACCGACGTGCCGGAGAATCGCCGCGCGTGGGAAAAACCCGCCCGCTACGACCCGCGCTGGTACGAACTCCTCCTGCGCAACTTCGAGGCCGGCGACCACCGCGTGCCGTGGAACCCGGTCTGGATGCCCAACCGCAAGACCGACACCAACAACAACTACGCCGTCAGCACCGACTTCATCGGCCAGAACTGGGACTACCCGGAGGCCGACCACGCCACCCGCGAAAAGATCCGGCAGGCGCACGAGGACTGGCAGCGCGGCCTGATGTGGACCCTCGCGCACCACCCGCGGGTGCCGGAGAAGGTCCGGGCCGAGTTCCAGCGCCTGGGCCTGGCCCGGGACGAGTTCACCGAAAACGACAACTGGCCGCGCCAGCTCTATGTGCGCGAGGCGCGGCGGATGATCAGCGACCACGTGATGACCGAGCGCCACTGCACCCGGGCGGAGGTGGTCGCGGACAGCGTGGGCATGGGCGCCTACAACATGGATTCCCATCACGTGCAGCGCTACGTCACGAAGGAGGGTCACGTCCGCAACGAGGGGGACGTGCAGGTGCGCGTGCGTCCCTACCCGATCAGCTACCGGAGCATCCGCCCGCGCGCCGCCGAGGCGGCAAACCTGCTCGTGCCCGTCTGCCTCAGCGCTTCGCACATCGCCTACGGCTCGATCCGGATGGAGCCGGTCTTCATGGTCCTCGGCCAGAGCGCGGCCACCGCGGCGGTGCACGCCCTCGAGCAGGGCGTCGCCGTCCAGGGCATCGACGCGGAACGGTTTCGCGCGCGGCTGCTGGCTGACGGCCAGGTGCTCGATTTTGAGAGCCCGCCGCTGCCGGTCGTGCTCCGCAAGCCCCGGACGCAGCTCGCGGGCATCGTGGTCGATGACCTGCAGGCGCAACGCCACGGCTTTGATCGCGGCAGCACCGCGCACCCGACCTACGTCGACTCGGGTTACCTGCACGACAACAACACGGGTAAGGGCGACCAGTGGGCGCGCTTCACCCCCGACCTGCCGCGCGCCGGCCGTTACCGGGTTTTGGTGGCTTACCCGCACAATGCCAACCGGGCGACCAGCGTGCCCGTGCTCATCCGCCACGCGGACGGCGAGACGCGCGTGACCCTGAACCAGCGCCGCAAGCCGGCGGTGGACGACCTGCTGGAGCCGGTGGGTGAGTTCCGGTTCGAGGCGGGTCAGGCGGGCCGGGTCGAGATCACCAACGCCGGCACGGACGGCTTCGTCGTGATCGACGCCGTCCAGTGGATCCCGGTGCCCTGAGCGGGCGGGTGACCGGCCGATAAAAAAGCCGCCGGCGCGGGGCCGGCGGCGGGAATCGTGGCGCGTCGGACGCGGCCTTACTTCTTCTTGTCCTCCTTCTTGAACTCCTTGTGGCCGGCCTTCTGGGCGTCCGCGAGCTGGTTCACCAGCTTGGCCGCCTCGGCGTTGTTGTTCGCCTTGAGGGCCGCCTCCACCTTGGCCATGAGTTCGAGGAACTTCTTCATCTCGGCCTGGTAGCGCGCGACGAACTCCTTCTGCTTCGCGGCCGGGATGTCCTTGGTCATCGCCGGATCCAGCTTCGCCGAAGCCTCGGCGTTCTGGCGGATCACGGCCAGCTTGGCCAGGGAATCGGCATTCTTGGCGGTGTCGGAGATCTGACGGCGGAGCGCGCGGAAGGCGCCGCCCATCTTCTCCATCTTGGCGCCCAGCTCGGTTTCGTCGGCCGCGAGGGGACCGGCAAGGAGGGCGAGGGCAAGGGTGGTCAGCAGGGCACGGAACTTCATGGGATTACTGGGTAAGTTGTAGGAAACGCCCGAAGAAAACCGCACTGGATCGCGCCAGGGCAACCGCAATCTGGTCCCGCCCCCCCGGCTGCAGCCTCGACTCCGCATCCCGCGACGCCTTGCCTCGCGGGATGCCCGGTCCCCGCGTTCCCCTCCGGTTGCCCGCCCTGCTCGGCCTCGCCCTCCTCGCCGGTTGTGGCACGCCGCCGCCCCCAGCCGTCGCCCCAACCCCGCCCGCCGCGGCCGCGCGCACCCCCTTTCTCCCGGCGAAGCTCACGGCCATCGACGCGGCCGTGGACCGGGCAATCACCGACCGCAAGATCCCCGGCGGCGTCCTCTGGATCGAGCGCGCGGGCGAAACCTACCGCCGCACCTACGGCCAACGCACGCTGGTCCCCGCGCCGCTCCCCGCGACCGAGGACACGATCTACGACGCGGCGTCGCTGACCAAGGTCGTCGCCACCACCACGGCGGTGATGCAGTTGGTGGAACGCGGCCGCCTCGAGCTCGACGCCCCCGTCGCGCGCCACCTCCCCGCCTTCGCCCAGCACGGCAAGGAGCGGGTCACCGTCCGCCACCTGCTCACCCACTTGTCCGGCCTGCGCCCCGGGATTCCCGCCACGCCGGCGTGGGAAGGCACCGCCGCCGCGATCGAGCGCGCCTGCGCCGAGCGGCTCCAGCAGGCACCGGACAGCCGCTTCGTCTACAGCGACATCAACTTCATCCTCCTCGGGGAAATCGTGCGGATCGCGGACAGCCGGCCCCTCGACGCCTATTGCCAGGCGGAAATCTTCGGTCCGCTGGGCATGCGCGACACCGGGTTCCGGCCCGCCGCCGCCCGCCGCGACCGCATCGCCCCCACCGAGCAGGTCGGGGGCCGGATGATCCACGGGGAGGTCCACGATCCCACGGCCCGGCGGATGGGCGGCGTCGCCGGCCACGCCGGGCTGTTCCTCACCACCGCCGACCTCGCGCGCTTCTGCCGGATGATCCTCGGCCGCGGCACCCTCGACGGCGTGCGCATCCTCCGGCCCGAGAGCGTCGCGGAAATGACCCGGGTGCAAAACGACGGCTCCGCCCGCCGCGGCCTCGGCTGGGACATCGACACCCCGTACTCGGGACCGCGCGGACGCTGGTTCCCCGCCGGCCGCAGCTTCGGCCACACCGGCTGGACCGGCACCAGCGTGTGGATCGACCCCGGCTCCGGCGCGTTCGTCATCTTCCTCGCGAACCGCGTCCATCCCGACGGCAAGGGCGACTCCACCCCGATCCGCCGCGAGATCGCGACCCTGGCGGCGGAGGCGATGGGCCTCGACCGGGACGCCGTGCGCAACGGCATCGACGTGCTCGTGGCGGAGGACTTCGCGCGCCTGCGGGGGCTCCGCGTGGGCCTCATCACCAACCCCAGCGGACGCGACCGGCAGGGCCGTTCCACGATCGACCTCCTGCACGGCGCGCCCGGGGTGAAGCTCACCGCGCTCTTCAGCCCCGAACACGGCATCCGCGGCACCGCGGACGAGAAGGTGGGCGACACGGTGGACGAGAAGACCGGCCTGCCGGTCTACAGCCTCTACGGCGAGACCCCGCGCCGCGCCCCGGGGATGTCCGCCGCCGAGCACGACCAGGCCGTCATCCGCGCCCACGCGCCGAGGGCGGAGCACCTGCGGGACCTCGATGTGCTGCTGGTGGACCTGCAGGACATCGGTGCCCGGTTCTACACCTATTCGGCGACCGTGGGCGCAGCGCTGGAGGCGGTGGCGCGGGCGGGTAAGCGCCTCATCGTCCTTGACCGGGTCAACCCGATCACCGGCGCGCGCTGGGAGGGCCCGGTGATGACGCGGGCGCCAAGCTTCATCGGCTTTCATCCGATGCCGGTGCGCCACGGGATGACCCTGGGGGAGCTGGCGGTGTTCTTCAACGCGGAGCGCGGCTTCGGGGCGAACCTTGAGGTGGTGCGTTGCGCGAATTGGACCCGCGGCCGCTGGTTCGACGAGACCGGCCTCGGTTGGGTGAATCCGTCGCCCTCCATGCGCAGCCTCACCGCGGCCACCCTCTACCCCGGGCTGTGCCTGCTGGAGAGCACCGTGATCTCGATGGGGCGCGGGACGATCCGGCCCTTTGAGCAGGTCGGCGCGCCGTTCGTGGATGGCGTCCGCCTAGCGGCCGAACTGAACGCGCGCGGGTTGCCCGGCGTGCGCTTCGAGCCCGTGCGCTTCACGCCCTCGATGGACTTCTATCCCGGCCCCGCCTCGGCCCTGAAGCACAAGGACCGCGAGTGCGGCGGCGTCCGCGTGATCCTCACCGACCGCGCGGCTTGCCCGGTGGTCGACGTGGGCATCGAGCTGGCGCTCGCGCTACGGCGACTCTACCCGGCGGAATTCAACGTCGACGCGATGGGTCGTCTGCTGGGGGACGACGCGACGCTCGAAGCGATCCGCCGCGGGGAGCCGCTGGCGCGGATCAAGGCCGCGTGGGAACCCGGCCGGCGCGACTTCGCGGCCCGCCGCGAACGGGCCCTGCTCTACCGCTGAATCGCCCCAGCGGAGGCGGCCGAGCCGCGATTTCGGCCTGACTCAGCCGGACTCAGGGACGGACCGCCGCGAGGTAATCGCAGAGCACGCGGGCGTTGGTGAGGTAGGCGGAGGTGGTGATCCAGGGCCCGGCGGTGCGCCGGCCGGCGGGGGCGAGCCAGCGGCCCTCGGCGTCAAGGGCGGCCAGCGCGGCGCGCACCTTGGGCTCGAGGGCGCGGGCCTCGGCGGCACGCCCGGCGGCGGAACGCGCCTTCTCCTCCGCCGTCCGGCGCTGGGCGAGCAGGGCATCGCGGCCCTTCGTGCGGACCTCCTCGTACTGCCGGCGGAGGGCAGGGACGCCGTAA
>JBILWD010000267.1:0-5250 GCA_044370095.1 Opitutaceae bacterium
ACCGTGAATCCACGCCAGCTCCAGACCCTCGCCCGCAAGCACGGCACCCCGTTGGTCGTCATCGACCACGCCGTGATCCGCCGCAACTACGCCGCCTTCCGGAAGCATTTTCCGAAGGTGCAGGCTTATTACGCTGTGAAGGCCAATGCGGAGCCGGAGATCATCCGCACCCTCTTCCGGGCCGGGGCCAGCTTCGACGTCGCTTCGCTGCCGGAGTTTATGCTGGTCTATGAAAACATCCGGAAATTGCCGGCGCGGGAGCGCCAGCAGTTCATCTGGGACAAGATCATCTACGCGAACCCGACCAAGCCGCGGCAGACCCTGGAGGCGCTCAATCGCTACAAGCCGCTGGTCACCTTCGACAACCTGACGGAGCTGCGGAAGATCCGCCGCTACGCCCCCGACGCCGGCGTGGTGCTGCGGCTGCGGGTGCCCAACACAGGCTCGGTCGTCGAGCTCTCGTCCAAGTTCGGCTGCGAGGCTTCCGAGGCGGTGGACCTGCTGGTCGCCGCTGCTGACCTTGGCCTCGTTGCCGAGGGCGTCAGCTTCCACGTCGGCAGCCAATGCTGCAATTTTGAGAACTACGTCCAGTCGCTGAACTTGGCCGCGGCGGTGATGGCGGAGGCGCGGAGCCGCGGACACCCGATGAAGATCCTCGACATCGGCGGCGGCTTCCCCGCGCCCTACCACCGCGACGTTCCGCCCATCGAGCTGCTCGCCCGGAAGATCAACGCCGAGATCGACCGGCTCTTCCCGCGTGACGTGGAGATCATCGCCGAGCCGGGTCGTTATATGGTGGCCAACGCCGCGATGTCGGTGGCGAGCGTGATCGGCAAGGCGCGCCGGGACGGCAAACCCTGCTACTACATCGACGACAGCGTCTACCATACGTTCTCGGGCATCATCTTCGATCACTGTAAGTACCCGCTGCAGGCCTTCCGCAAGGGGCAGAAGGAGATCTGCGCGGTGTTCGGCCAGACCTGCGACGGCCTTGACGTGCTCTCGCTCTCCGAGGAGCTGCCCGAACTTGAGTTGGACGACCTAGTGTACGCCGAGAACATCGGCGCCTACAGCAATGCGTCGGCGACGTGGTTCAACGGCTTCCCGCCCGCGCGGGTCATCCACGTCAACGTGACGCCGGCGGCTCGCCGCTGACCCGTCCCCCGCGGGGCGGCCCGCGTTCCCGGAACTTCTGGTTCCAGACCACGAGGAGCACCGCCCCCGTGATTACGTCTACAGCCCCCGTGAGCAAGCGGGCCGGCAGCGGCACCGGGCGCGCGAGAAATAGGAGTGCGAGCCCGGCAAGGACTAGACCAAGGCCGAGCCAGAACAGTTGGCGACCGAGCCGGCGACGGCGGGAATCGGAGTTCGGGGCGGGATTCACGACGCGAGGGGCAGGCGGATCCGCATCGTCGTGCCGTCGGGGCCCGTGCGCAGCAGGTGGATATCCCCGTGATGGGAACGCATTATGCGCTTGGCGATGGCGAGGCCGAGACCGGTGCCATCGGGGCGCCCGGACAGAAAGGAATCGAAGATCCGCGCGCGCAGCGCTTCCGGGACGCCTCCCCCAGTGTCCTGCACGTCGAGCGTGACCGCGGGGCCGGCTGGGGCCGGCTCGACGTCCGCGCGCACCGTGATGCGGCCGCCCGCCGGCATCGCCTGCGCCGAGTTCAGCAACAGGTTTAGCAGCACCTGCTGCAATTGCCCCTTGTGGCCCTCGACGAAGAGCGGGCGAGGGGGAAGGGGAAACTCCACCGTCACCTTCTGCTGCGCGAACTTGAGGCGCACCAGCGCCAACGTGTCGGTGACGACGTCCGCCAGCGGCCAGCGGGAATGGAGGTTGGTCGGCGCCTGCGCGAAGCCCAGCACGCGGGTGACGATGGCCTCCAGCTGCACCAGTTTCTCGTCGATCACCCGCTGGTCGGTGCTGCGGGGGTCTCCGTCGGGGTAGTCGATCCGGAGGCTGCCTTGATAAAGCAGTTTGATGACCGTGAGCGGATTGCGGATCTCGTGGGCGATCTCGGCCGCGAGCAGTCCCAGCGTGGTCAAACGCTCGTTGCGGCGGAGGGCATCCTCGGTCTGGAACACGCGCGAGTAGAGTCGGGCGTTCTGCACCGCCACGGCCCCGAGCGCGGCGAAAGCCGCACAGAGGCGCTTCTCGTCGTTGTCGAAGCGATGGGTCCGCCCGCTGAACACGGCCATCACGCCGACGACCTCCCCCTCGAAGGTGAGCGGAGTGGCGAGAAGCGATCCCCGGGCGGGTTCACGGGGAAGGTCCCGCAGCTCGGCGTGGTCGAGATCCGCTACCTCCGGGAACCAGACGGCGCGGCGCGTCTGGATAACGGTCGCGCAGAGGCAATCCTCGAGCGGCACCTCCGCGGGCTTCTCCGGATCCCACTCCCCGCCCTCGAGCGACGCGCGCCGGAGGATGCCCAGCGCGGGATCGTGCAGGTACAGCGCGCACGCGGAATCGGGGAACATCCCTCGCGCCTCCCGGGTGAACGCGTGGAAGAGATCGCCCGGCTCCAGCCGGGCCACGAGGGACTGTCCGGCCGAGATCAAGGATTCCAGCTGGCGGGCCTTCGACTCGAGGTGCCCTTGGCGCCAGCGGAGCGCCAGGACTCTCGCGGCCTCCGCGGCCAGTTCTTCGAGGCGCGGGAGATCCAGAGGCTGGAAACCGCCGGGCCGGTCGCTTTCCAGATCGATCACGCCGATGAGCGAATCACCGTCCAGCAGGGGGGCGGCGAGCTCGCAGCGCGTCGCGGGACGAGCCGCGATGTAGCGGGGCTCTGCGCGTACCTCCGGGACCAGCAGCGCGCGCCGGTTTTGGGCGCACCAACCCGTCACGCCGTGGCCGGCCGGGAGCGCGTAGGGGCCGCCGGTCGCGCCGAAGTCGCCCCGTTGCGCAGCGGTTTCAAGCGTGGTCGTCTCTGGATTGAAGAGGGCGATCGCCCCGGCATCGGCGGCGAAGCTCCGGACGCAGACATCCAGCACCGCCTGTAGGAGCGCCTCCGGGGAAAAGTCACGGCTCGCGAGCGTCGCGATGGCGTGAAGGGCCGCCAGCCGGCGCGTGTCGGGCGGGCCGGAGTCGGAGGCTAGTCCTGCAGCGGGCTCAAGCACTGGTTGGCACCGGGGCGGCGATGACCTCGTTGAGCGAGCTCCGGAGTGCCTCGAGACGTTCCGGGCCCACCACGGGTTCGTGGTTCGCCCCTTCGATGTAAAACGTGTCGATGGCTACACCGCGCTCGGTGCCAATGCGGGCGAAGGTGATGTCGAACCCGTGGTCCGAAATCGCCTTCGCGAGGCGGTAGAGGAGTCCGATCTGGTCCCGCGCCTGCACCTCCACGATGGTGCGTTGCATCGACAACTCGTGGTAGACATCGACCGTCGGCGGGAACGAGCTCTGGAGGGTCTCCCCGGAGGAGACCTGCAGGTAGCGGGTGGCCGCGATCTTCCGCGCCTGGGCCACGATGTCCGGTAAGAGGTCGCGGTTCGTCATCAGGGCCTCCTCGATGATCCGGGCAAACTTGTCCTGCGCCGGGGCACTCTGCACGGGACCGAGGCCCGGCTCTACCACGTAGAAAGTGTCGATCGCGATGTGATCCGTGCGCGAGATCACCTTCGCGCCCAAGATGTTCAGCCCGGCGACGCTGAACGCGCCGGCCAGCTTGTAGAACAGACCCGCCCGATCCCAGGTCACCACGTTTACCACGGTGAGGGAGCGGTTGAGGTCGTCCTTCCAATCGATGACCGGCCGCAGCGAGCCGACCGAGTCCGCGGTCGTGATCGAGCGCAGGAGGCGGTTGACCATCTGGAGGTGGAGCGCGATCTCCGCGGCGTCCGTGTGGACGAAGTAGCGGTCGGGCAACAGGCCGAAGTGGGCGGTGATCTCGTCGGCGCTGATGCCCGGGATGGTCTGGGTGATGAGCTGCTGTTGCGTCATGGTTTTTTTCCGGAGCAGGGCGGCGTCCGCCTCTTGGCCCAAGTTGAGTCGGTCGAGGGTGGCGCGAAAAAGGGCGGTGTGCAGCGTGTCCTTGTAGCTGTTCCACAGATCGGCTGCCGTGCCGCGGGCGTCGCAGAACGTGTGGACGTAGAGGTGCCGGAGACGCTCGGCGTCTCCCACGAGTTCGGCAAAGGCGGCGGCGGTTCCGGGGTCATCGACATCCCGCTTCTGCCAGAACCGTGCCATCACGAGATGATTTTTAATAATGAATGCAACCAGCTCACGGTCATTGGGTTCCACGCCAAATCGCTCCAGAATCGGGAGGGCAAGGCGGACGCCGCTTTCGGCGTGGCCCCGGATGCCCTCGGCCTTACCGATGTCGTGAAGCAGTAAGGTAAGGTAGAGCAGGGCGGGGTCCTTGGTCTCGTGGAGGGCCTCGCGGTACTTCAGGGTGATCGGTTCCGCCGCGGTGAAAATGCGGTCGAGTTCCCGGATTGCGCTCAGGGTGTGCACGTCGGCCGTATACCGATGATAGTACTCGTGCTGGACGAGGCAGGTGAGTCCGTCGAACTCGGGCACGAGGCGCCCGAGCACGCCGAGCTCGTGCATCCGGGTGAGCACGGGTTCAACCGCGCCCACTTCGCCGAGGATCGCGCGGAAGCTGACGGTGGCGTCGGCGGAGGCCGCCACCTCTCGGGTAAGGAGGGGCAGGGATTCGCGGATGAGTTCCCGCAGGTGCAGGTCCGGTGGGGCGTTGAGGGTCTGGCTGTGGCGGAAGACGCGGATGAGGCGGACCGGATCCTCCTTGAAGACCGTCGGCTGGTCAGCGGCCAGTTCCCGTCCCCGGACGATGAAGCCGTCTAGGCGCCGGGCGCGTTGGAAGCGGGCGGCGAGCAGGGTGTCCTTGAAGGAGCGGCGTTCCCCGCTGCCGCGGCCGATGCTGAGGGCGAGCCGGTCCTCCACCAGTTTGGAGACGCGGAACACGGTCTGCGCGGCCCGGTAGTACTCCTGCATGAAGGCCTCGACCTGCGCGAGCGGGTCGGCGCCGGCGAAACCGAGCTCCTCCGCGATGCGGGGCTGCTGGTCGAGGCTCATCACGTCGGTCGCGCGCGGGCTGATGAAGTGCAGCTCGTTGCGCACCCGCAGCAGGAAGTCGTGCGCCCGCTGAAACTCCGCGACTTCCTCCGCCCGCACATAGTTCAGGTCGGACAGCTCCTCGATCCGCGTGAGGTCGAGGCGCACGCGCGCCATCCAGACGGTGCTCTGGTAATCGCGCAGCCCGCCGACGCCGTTTTTGAGGTCTGGTT
>JBILWD010000268.1:0-5247 GCA_044370095.1 Opitutaceae bacterium
CGTACTTGGTGCCCAGTTCAATCAGCTCGCTGGGCTGGAGGAAGTTGTCCTTGAACAGGGCCGTGCCCGTCGCGTTCCAGCCGGTGATGCCACCGCCGTTGCCCACCGCCCCGGAGGTGTTGCGGCTGAAGTTATAGGTGGCGTAGATGCTGGCGGTCGGGGACGTCTTGTAGACGAGGCTGGTGTTCCAATTGGGCACCCAGACGGCGATGGAGGCCGTCGGGTGGCTGGCGAGCAGGGGCTCGCGGACCCGGGCCGAGAAGCGATCGAGGCGTCCGCCCAGCACGAGGCTGAGGGCCTCGGAGAAGCGGCGGGTGCCCTGCGCGAAGACGCCGACGGTCGTGCCGCGGCTGTCGTTGGTGTCCCCGTTGGTGATGCCATCGGTGGCATAGCGTCCGGGCCAGCCGGGGATGGGCAGGCTGGTGAACGGGTGGGCAAGTGCACTTCGTCGGTCCAGCAATTCGCGGGCCAAGAACGGTCGTATGAATATCTTTCCGGTGACGGGCGGCCTTCCGGATAGGCTTGCCGCCTCGGGGCCGCTCGAAACGCTGCGGGTATGGCCCCGCGTTACCCCTTCCGCGGCTTGTCCGCGTGCCTGACCCTCGCCGTTGCCCTGTCCGGAGCGTTGTCCGCGGCCGAGGCCGCCAGCTCCACGGTGGTGCAGCTTTCGCCGTTCCAGGTGTCGTCCGAAAAGGACGTCGGCTACCTCGCGAACAACACCCTCGCCGGCAGCCGCATCCGGACGAATCTGGCGGATGTCGCTAACGCGATCAGCGTGTTCACGCCGGAGTTCATCGCGGACCTGAATGCGTTCAGCGAAAACGATTTGCTGCGCTACTCGGCGGCCGCGGTGCCCGAGCGCACGGACCAGACCGCGGCGGTCCAGGGCATCAATACCGAGACCGGGGTCTTCCAGTACCGCATCCGCGGGCAGTTGGCCTCGCGCTCCCGCAATTACTTTGGGTCCACGCTATTGCCGGATACCTACAACTCCGAGCGCTTTGAGGAGGCGCGGGGGCCAAACGCCATCCTCTTCGGCCTCGGTGGCGCCGGAGGCATCTTCAACACGACCACCAAGCAGGCGCGGATCGGGCGCACCTTCGCGCAGGTCAACGTGACCGCCGGCCGGGATGCCCTGCGTCGCGTGCACGTCGACGGCAACCTGTCGCCCCACGAGCGCCTCGCGCTGCGGGTCAACGCGCTCGAACACACCGCCGATGGCTGGCAGGCGCACCAGTTCACGGTCAATCGCCGCTTGGCGCTCGCGGCCACGTGGCGGGTGGCGCGGCACACCACCGTGCGTGTCGACGCGGAATACGGGCGCCTGAGCCAGTCCCTCGGGCGGACCTACGCGCCGTTCGATAACGTCTCGCTCTGGCGGCTCCGCGGGTCCCCGCTGGTGCCGGGGCTGGCGGCGGCCGATGTGGCCGCGGGCATCGGCAAGCGGTCGGCGACGCCGCGGATCACGCTCGTGGGCAACGATGGTAGCTTCCGCAATTTCCAGCAGACGGTCTTCAGCCAGCCGATGGCGGCCCGCGTGAGCTCGGTCTTCCTGCCGGGCGACTGGTCGGCGATGGATCCGGGCACCCCGTGGCCGCGGCGGGCGAGTTTCGCCGGACCCGGCGGCGCCAGCACCTTCAGCCAGCGCAGCCTGGGAGCAGTCGTGGAGTCGGAGCCCGTGCGCAACCTGTTCATCGAATTGGCCGCGGTGAACGACCTGCGGGATCAGGATGTCTACGACACCACCCACGATGTGTTCCGGGTCCTGGGCGAGCCGGGCCTGACGTTCCGCGATGGCTCCCCCAACCCGTGGGCCGGGCGCTATTTTGTGGATTCGCGCTGGGTCCTTCGCCACGAGCGCAACAGCGGGGAGCGGTTCCGGGCGACCGCCTCCTACCAGCTGGATCTGGGCAACTTCGGCCGGCACAGCCTCGCCGGCTCGGCCAGTCGCGACAACTCGGCCAACCCGCGCTTCGTCGGGTTCCTGGTCGCGGCGGGGTCGCCGTTCCATCCGCAACCGCAGCAGGCGGCGAACCAGCTGTGGACCCGCCAGTACGTCGCCGATCCCGCCGACCCGGCGCAGTGGGCGGTGCCGGACTACCGGCGGATTCCCTCCACTTTCAACGTGGTGATGGACGCGGGTGCCGCGCCCCGGACGCTGTCGACGGGGTGGGCGCGCAACGAGCTGGCGGACCAGTGGCGCCGGACTGAGAGCCACCTCGCGGCGCTGCAGAGCTCGTGGTGGCGGGACCGGATCATCACCACGGCGGGCTGGCGCTTCACGCGACAGACTTCCTTCGCGCGGCCGACCAGCGAGGTCTCCGCGCCCGCGCCGCTGGTGTTCACCGGGGACGCCCGTGGCAGCACCTATGATTTCTCCCGGATTTCCTACGGCGTGGTCGGCAAGCCGGCGCGGTGGCTCTCGGTCTACTACAATTACTCCGAAAACGCGCAGATCCCCGGCACCACGGTGTCGCTGCTGCCGGACAACGGGGCGGTGCCCCTCAATTCCGGCGAAGGCCGGGATTACGGCGTGATGCTCACCCTTCTGGGCGGCAACCTCTTCCTGCGGGCGGGCTACTTCACGACGGCCTCCGTGGACCAGTCCCGAGCGTCCGGCGCAAACAACGTGGGCGAACGCAACGACCGGATCATGGATGCCCTGCTCGCCGCGCGCCTGATCCAGCCACCGCAGGTCGTGCGGTTGCTGGGCAGCGCGCACGATGTGTTCGATCTGGCCACCGATGGCTACGAGTTGAACCTGACCGCCAACCTGACCCCGGGGTGGCGGTTGCTCGGCAGCATCTCCGTGTCGGATTCGGTGGAGACCAACCTGCTGAAGCGCTCGCGGCAGTCCGCCGCCTTGGTGCTTCCGCTCTGGCGCACCCCGGCGGCGCAGGGCCTCGTCACCAACGCGGGGGTGACGATCGCGCAGGAGATCGCGGCCTACGAGGCGTGGCTGGCGGCCACCACGGCGGTCGAGGACCAGGGCACGATCGGGCACCGGGAGTTCGAGTTCCGGGCCTTCACCCGCTACGATTTCCAGCAGGGCCGGCTCCGCGGGGTTTTCCTCGGGGGTGGTCTCAGCTACGGCAGTTCGCCGGTCATCGGCCGCAGCACCGCCGGCAGCCTGTTTTACGCGCCGGTGCGCCGCGAGGCTGACCTGTTGCTGGGCTACCGGGGCCGTCTGCCGGCCTGGCTCGGCCGGCGGCCCGCGGAGGTGCAGTTCAACGCTGCGAACCTGCTCCAGCAGAGTCCGTACACGTTGCTGCGCCGGGATCCCGATGGTCAGAATTTCCGCGCGGTGCTCAATCCGCCGCCGACGTATTCGCTGAGCTTCCGGCTGAGCCTTTGAAGTTGCGACCGTTCCCGCGCGAGGCGCGCGCTGGTGGAGGCAGTTCGGGCGCGGGCCCTCATCGGGCTGCGACCGTTTACTTCCCCCGGTTCCCCCGACGCCCGGGTCGCCGGCGGCCGTGCTTGCCTTCAAAGCGACGGCGATGCGAACTCCTGCGGTCCCCAGTGCTCCGCCGTGCGCCCCGTCGGGTGTGCGGGCCCAAGCTTGCGCCTACCCCTTGCCGATGTCCTGCCCTGCTTTCTCCACCACCTCCCGACTGCTCAACGGGGGCAACGCCCCGCGGTGCGCGCTGCTGCTGCTGACGATGACGGCTGTCTTCGGCGCGGCGGCGCCGGCGGAGACCGGCTCCGTCACCGGCCGGGTCTCCTTTGCCGCCAGTGGCGAGTACCTCGAATTGGCGCGGGTGTCCCTGGAGGGCACGGGCCGCGAGACCTTCACGGATGCCGCGGGGGGCTATCAGTTCACGGAGGTTCCCGTGGGGGAAGTGCGGGTGCGGGCCTTTTATACGGGCCTCGGAGGGGTCACGGTAGGAGTGACTGTAGCCGCCGGACAGGCCACGCGCCGTGACTTCGCGCTGGCCGGGGAGCGCGCGCCGACGCCGGCAGGGGGCGTGGTCAGCCTGGAGCGCTTCGTGGTCGCGACCTCCCGCGAGATGGATGGGGCAGCGATCGCGGTGAATGATCAGCGCTTTGCGCCCGATATGCGCAAGGTGCTCGCGGCGGACGAGTTTGGCACCACGGCAGACGGCTCAGTCGGCGAACTGCTCAAGACGGTCCCGGGCGTGCAGGTGGCCTGGGTGGGCGGGGAGGCGATGAACATCCAGCTGAACGGGGTGCCCGCGGACTACACCCCGGTGACGGTGAACGGCTTCGAGCAGGCGAGCGCCCAAGCCAACACGGCCCGCAATATCCAGATGACCAATGTCGCGACCAACAACCTCTCGCGCATCGAGGTCCGCTTTTCCCCTACGCCTGATTCCCCCGGCAGCGCCCTCGCCGGGACCGTGAACCTCGTCGTACGCTCCGCCTTCGATCGCGCGCGGCCCGCGCTCAATGTCAGTTCCTACCTGCTGATGCGCGATGGCGACCGCAGCCTCGCGCGTACCCCTGGTCCGGGCCGCGGGACGTCGCCCAAGGTCCAGCCGGGCTTCGAGTTCTCTTACGTGAAGCCCGTCAGCGAACGCTTCGGCTTTACGCTCTCCGGCGGCGGCTCGACCCAGTACCAGCCTTCCACCTTCATCCAGACGACCTGGCGCGGCGCCGCGGCGGCGACCAATGGGGGAACGCTGCCCAACACTACCCCCGACCAGCCCTATCTCACCGACTTTCTCGTCCGGGACTTTCCGCGCCTGACGAAGCGGAAGTCGGCCGGCGCCACCCTCGATTGGAAGCTGGGGCCACGGGACCGGATCGCGCTTTCCATCCAAGCCACCGCTTTCAATGGGGACTATAGCAGCCGCGACCTGACCTATTCGATCACGCGCGTGACACCCGGGAGCTTCGGCCCGACGTTCACCCGCGGGGCCGCCGGGGGCGGCACGCTCACGCAGGCGAATGCGGACCGCGACCAAGATTCGCGGAACTTCAGCGTTAGCCTCATCCACCGGCACGCCGGGCCCGTCTGGCGAGCCGAGCTCGGGTTGGGCGACTCCCGCGCCCGCAGCGTCTCCAGTAATTATTCCCGAGGGTATTTCGGCGGCCTCACTGTCCAGCGCACCGGCCTGAACATCGCCTTTGAAGACATCGGGTTTGAACAGCCCGGACGCATTCTGGTCGCCGACGGGACCACTGGGGCGCCGGTCGATCCGCACGCACTCGCGACTTACTCAATCGTGAGCGGATCGGGGAACGCAATTCACGGGCGCGGGTTTGATGACGTGACCCGCGACGGCA
>JBILWD010000269.1:0-5237 GCA_044370095.1 Opitutaceae bacterium
TCGACCGCGACAAAGCTTCGTCGCTCGGGCTCAGCGCTCAGCAGGTCGAGGACACCCTCTACAGCGCGTTCGGTTCCCGGCAGGTCTCGACCATCTACACCTCCACCAACCAGTACGCGGTCATCCTCGAGCTGGATTCGAAGTACCAGCGCGACCCCGCCGCGCTCTCCCTGCTTTACCTGCGTAACCGCGAGGGGCGGCTGATTCCACTGGAGGCGGTCTCGCGCATCCGGCCCACGGTAGGGCCGCTGACGGTGGCCCATATGGGCCAGGTGCCAGCGGTCACGATCACCTTCAACCTTGCCGACGGCACCGCGCTGAGCGAGGCGACGACCGAGATCGAGCGGATCGCCCGCGAGGTGCTGCCGCCGACGGTATCCGGGACGTTTCAGGGCGCCGCCGCCGCCTTCACCAGCTCGCTCAACGGCCTCGGCTGGCTGCTGCTGGTCGCGGTGCTGGTGATCTACTTGGTCCTCGGGATGCTCTACGAGGACTTCATCCACCCGATCACGATCCTCTCCGGCCTGCCGGCGGCGACCTTCGGGGCGATTGCCACGCTGCTGGCCTTCGGGCAGGAGTTGAACATCTACGGCTACGTGGGGCTGATTATGCTGATCGGCATCGTGAAGAAGAACGCGATTATGATGATCGACTTCGCCCTCGACGCGCAGCGCCACCAAGGCAAAGCGCCCGCCGACGCCATCTTCGAGGCCTGCATCGTGCGCTTCCGGCCGATTATGATGACCACCTTCGCGGCGCTCGCCGGTACGCTGCCGATCGCGCTCGGCTGGGGCGCCGGTGCGGACTCCCGCCGCACCCTCGGCCTCGCCGTCTGCGGCGGCCTTGTCGTCTCCCAACTGCTCACGCTCTACATCACCCCGGTCTTCTACCTCTACCTCGAACGCTTCGCCCGGCACCTGACGCCGCGATCCGTGGCGGACTACGAGCGCGAGGCCGCGGCCGCGACGCAACCGGGGATCGCCAAATGAGCCTGCCCCGCCGGCGCTTCCTCCTGCTCGCCTTCCTTGCGGCCGGTGCCGCCGCCGGGGCGGCCCCCGCCAAGTGGGCCGCGTCGATCGACGCCTTCACCCGCGCCGACGCCGCGAACCCGCCGCCCCGCGACGCCGTGCTCTTCGTGGGCAGTTCCTCGATCGTCCGCTGGAAGAGCCTCGCGCGGGATTTTCCGGAAGTGCGGGTAGTTAACCGCGGCTTCGGCGGCTCGGAACTGGCCGACAGCGTCCACTATCTCGACCGCCTCGTACTCCCGCACCAGCCGCGCGTGGTGGTGCTCTACGCTGGGGAAAATGACCTACAGGCCGGCGCCACCGCGGAGGAGGTGCACGCGCGCTTTCAGGCTTTCCGCCAAGGACTCCACGCCGCACTGCCGCGGACCCGGCTGGTCTTCATCGCGATCAAGCCCAGCCCGTCCCGCGCGAAGATCCGGCCGCAGATCGACCGGGCCAACGCGCTGATCGCGGCGACCTGCCGCGAGGATCCCCGGCTGGCCTTTGCCGACGTTGTCCCGCCGATGCTCGACGCCGCCGGGCAGCCGCGGGCGGAGCTATTCGTCGCGGACCGGCTCCACCTCAGCGAGGCCGGCTATGCGGTATGGCGTCCGATCGTCGCGCCCCTGCTGCGCTGAGTCGGGATCGGCGGTAAGGCGCGCTTGCCCGCGCCGGCGCCACCCCGCTGAATGCCGCGTGGTCCCGCCCCCCGAATCCCCCGCCGCGCGCCTCGCGCGCCAAGTCGAATTCCTGGTCGAGTGCGACCGCCTGAAGGAGATCTGCCGGCAGACGCTCGTCACCGGCAGCCGACGGCGCGAGAACGACGCCGAGCACTCTTGGCACCTCTGCCTGTGCGTCCTAGTGCTGGCCGAGCACGCCAACCACCCGGGATTGGATGTCCTGCGGGTGCTGCAACTGCTCATCGTGCACGACCTAGTGGAGATCGATGCGGGGGACACCTTCGCCTACGACGAGGCGGCGATGGCGACCCAGCGGGAGCGGGAAACCCGGGCCGCGGAACGGATCTTCGGCCTCCTGCCGCCGCCGCAGGGGGCGTGGTTCCGGGAGCTGTGGGAGGAGTTCGAGGCGCGCGCCACGCCAGAGGCGCGGTTCGCCGCCGCGGTCGACCGCTTCCAGCCGATGCTCCTCAACTGCCGCACCGAGGGTGACGCTTGGCGGCGCCACGGCGTGACCGCGGACCGGGTGATCGCGCGCAACCGCCACATCGGCGAAGGCTGTGCCGAGCTCTGGCGCTACGCGGAGCAAATGGTCGCCGAGGCGGTCACGCAGGGCCACCTTGCCCCGGGGCCCACGGCACCCGCCAAGCCCGCCTAGGCATTAGACCCCACGCAGCCCGGCCGGGTGCAAATTTCGTGTCTCCCCCGCGCCCTACTGCGCGTCTACCTGCCACCCCGATGCTCCTTACCGCTACGCTGCCCCGCCCGACCGCGTTCCTCGCCCTCTGCCTGCTGGCGTTCGACTGCGCTCACGCCGCGGCGCCGGCCAACCCGCTCCCCCTGTGGCCCGAGGGCGCGCCCGGCTCGACCGCACGGCGGCAGGAACCCGAAAAGATCACCGGGAGCAACGTCTCCAATATCCATCATCCCTCGCTCACGCCCTACTGGCCGACGAACGCGGCGCCGGGCGGACCGGCGGTGATCATCGCGCCCGGCGGCGGGCACGCGCGGCTCGCGGCGCAGCACGAGGGGCACCACGTCGCCGCGTGGCTGGCCCGCCACGGCGTGGCCGCCTTTGTCCTGAGATACCGGCTGGCCAAGGACGATGCGACCCCGGCCGGCCAGCTCCAGCCCTACACGGTTGACCGCGACGCCCTCGCGGACGCGCATCGGGCGCTGCGCCTCGTGCGCAGCGGTGCCGGCGGCCCGGCGCCCGGCAGCGTCGGGATCCTGGGCTTCTCCGCGGGCGGCGAGGTCGCCCTGCTCGCAGCCACGCGGCCCGCGGCGGGGCAACCGGACGCGGCGGACGCAACGGAACGCACCCCGGCCCGCGCCGACTTCTACGCGCTGGTGTACCCGGGCGGGTTGACCCGCACCGACCTGGAGATTTCGGCGAAAACGCCCCCGGTTTTCCTCATCGCGGGCGTGCAGGACCGGGCCAACATCTCGGAGGGACTGGCCGAGTTCTACCTGCGCTCCAAGCGCGCGGGTGCCAGCGCGGAGCTCCACCTCTATGCCGGGGCCGGCCACGGCTTCGGCGTCCGCGAAACCAACCGCGGGCCGCACGCCGCGTGGATCGAACGGTTCGTCGAGTGGCTGACCGAGCGGAAGTTTCTCGCCTCCGCCCCGCGCCCGAACGGCTAGCCCGCTTGACTTCGCGTCCACCCCTCCCTCGCTTCCCGCGCCCCCTTCGCACCCAGCCATGAACTCCGCCTCCCGCCTCCGCCGCCTTGCGTTCGTCCTGCTTCCGACCGCGCTGGCGCTGGTCGCCGTCCGCGGCGCGGCTCCCGCCCCCCGGGAAGTCGTGGTGCTCAGTCCCTTCGAGGTGACGAGTGCGCAGGATTACGGGTACCGCGCCGGCGCGGCGGTGACCGGCACCGGGACGGCAGGCCTGATCAAGGACACCCCGCTCAACATCAGCATCGTGCCACAGGAGCTGGTCGCGGACCAGGCGGGCAACCAGCTGGTGGACGTCCTCCGCGCCGCGAGTTCCGTCGCGCTGCATGTGAAGGACGAGGGGCAGATCCTCATCCGCGGCTACACCGGGCCGCAGTTCGTCAACGGCCTCCCCGCCGGCCAGGGCCTCGCCCTGTACGATGTCGACCGGATCGAGGTGGTGAAGGGGCCCAACGCGGTGTTTGCGGGGATTTCCAATCCCGGCGGCACCGTGAACCTGATCAAGTTCAAGCCGTCCTTCGTTCCCCGCAACTCCCTCGACCTCAGCTACGGCACCTATGAGCACAAGCGCGCGGTGCTCCGCCTCTCGGGTCCCCTCCTCGGCTCCCAACTCGCCTACAGCCTCGTCTACGGGACGACCGACGAGCAGAGCGCGATCGATTCCATGTTCACGCGGGAGCAGTTCTACTCGGGCGCGCTCACCTGGCGTCCGCTCCCGGCGCTGCGCCTGACCGCGCGGTACGGCCTGCTCGACCGCGAGGGCGGGCGCCGACCCCACACCGTCGTCAGCCATCCGCTGTACCAGGAGCGGGACCGCGAGGCCATCCGGCTCTTCGACCAACCGGGGCTCCCGCGTCCCGCCAGCTATCCCCAGCTCGAGAATGGAGCCGTCCGCACGCCGGCCGGCGTCCCCATCAACACCGGCCGGACCGCCCCCGAGGGCGTCGACGCGTACATCGCCCGCACCTTGGGGGCCAGCGTCGCGCCCTACCCCGGGATCTACTCGCGTGACTTCTTCCCGGACGATTCCTTCAACTACAACGGGCCCGATGGGCGCGACAACTACCGCAACCAGAACAGCGGCTTCGAGGCGGAGTGGGTGGCCTCGCCGACGCTGGCGCTGCGGGCGCAATTCCAGCAGGTCGACAGTCACCGGATGCGCCGCGAATTCAACGGCCTGCGACCCGTGGCGGGGCAGCGCCTGCGGAGCACGATCTCCGAATTCAAGCCCGGCGGGCTCAACTTCTCCGCCAAGGTCGAGGCCGCCTCCAAGCTGAACCTCAACCGGGCCGGCCGCCATGACCTGCTCGGCGGATTCCAGCACGACGGCGGCAAGGAGGTCATCAGCCCCATCACCGTCGCGACCACCCGCTTCGTGACCTGGGTGCCGGGCTCCCCGCCCATCCCCAGCCTGCTCCAGCTGATGCGCGACCAGTACGGACCGACCTACACGGAGCCCGGCGTCATCCGCAAGGGCGGCGCCCATTCCAACTCCTACTACGGCGTCGTGCAGTCGTCGTTCCTCGGCGACCGCCTGCGGACCCTCGTGGGCGGCCGGCACATCACGAACCACCGGCCGACCGACGACAACCGCGACGGCCGGGACGAGAACTTCAAGGTCAGCCGCTTCGTGCCCCAGTTCGGTGCGCTCTTCCGCCTCAGCCCGGCGGTCAGCCTCTACGCGAGCACCAGCCGCACCTTCGTGCCGCAGCGCCAGCAGACCGCGGACCTTGCCGCGATCCGCGCGAGCCAGGGCGATCCCACCTCACCCAACTACCGCCCGCCGGCGGTGGTGCCGGTGCAATTCCTCACCGCCGACCTCGAGGGCAAGGGCTTGGAGGGCGGCGCCAAGGTTGAGCTGGGCGCGGGCGTGCTGCTC
>JBILWD010000270.1:0-5233 GCA_044370095.1 Opitutaceae bacterium
TCGACCCCTCAGAGTACGGGCCGTACGACGTCGCGACCCAGTACAACGTGCCCGGCGTCGTGCGCACGGAGGGCCTCGACTTCAGCTACAAGCAGGCCCTGACGGTCCTGCCCTCTTGGGCGCGCGGGGTGCAGGTGTTCGTCAACGGCAGCGCCCAGCGGGTGCTGGGGGACGAGACCATCTCCTTCGCCGGCTTCGTGCCCCGCAGCGGCAGCTGGGGGGTGAGCCTTACCCGCCCCCGCTACAATGTCCGCGTGAACTGGAATTACCGCGGGCTCGCGCGGACCAATCGGGTCAACGGCGCGAGCATCGAGCCGGGGACCTTCAACTGGACCTCCAAGCGGCTCTACGTTGATGTGGTCGGCGAGGTCCTGCTGCGCGGCCGGATCTCCCTCTTCTACAACTTCCGCAATATCGGTGACGCGACCGAGGACGTGAAGATCTACGGGCCGAGCACGCCGTCCGTGGCGCGGTTCCGACAGCGGGTCGACTACGCCTCGCTCTGGACCGTCGGCCTCAAGGGCACGTTCTGAGCCCACTGCACGCCGGCGCGGCTTGCGCCGCCCCGGCTGGGTGCATAACGACGCGCGTGCCCAATTCCGCCCTGCCCGCCCCGATCGCCGCCCTGCCCGGCCGCACCCCGGCCCTCGTCGACCAGCTCGAGCGCTGGGCCAACGTGAATTCCGGCTCCGGCCACCGCGCCGGGCTCGACCGGATGCGCGCCGGGCTGCGCGCCGACTTCACCGCCGCATTCCCAGCCACCCTAGTCGACGAGCCGCCCTGCCCCGGAACGGCGGCGGCCTTACGCCTGCGCCTGCGCCCGGAAGCACCCGTGCAGGTGCTGCTGAGCGGGCACTTCGACACGGTTTACGAGGCGGATGACCCGTTCCAGACCTGCACCCGCCCGGACGCCACGACCCTGCGCGGGCCAGGCGTGATCGATATGAAGGGCGGTATCCTCGTGATGCTCGCCGCGCTCGCCGCGCTGGAGGCCTCCGGTCCCGGCGACCGCCTCGGCTGGGAGGTGCTGCTCACGCCGGACGAGGAGACCGGTTCCCACGGAAGTCGGGAGCTGTTCACCGCGGCCGCCGCCCGCCACCAGCTCGGCCTCGTCTTCGAGCCGGCCCGCGTCAACGGGGACCTCGTGCGTTCGCGGAAGGGCACCGGCGGGATGATCGCGACGGCCCACGGCCGCGCCGCCCACGCCGCCAAGGTTCCGAACGACGGGCGGAACGCGATCCTCGCCCTCGCCGAATTCCTCCTCGCCGCCAGCCGGCTCCCCGCCGAACTGCCCGGGGTGCTGGTCAACGTCGGTAACATTCGCGGAGGTGGCCCCGCGACCAACGTGGTGCCCGACCAGGCCGCGGCCGAGCTCGACCTGCGCGTGACTACCGCCGCCGACCGCGACGCCCTCCTGCGTCGCCTCGGGGAGATCGCCGGCGAGATCAACCGGCGGGAGGGCCTCCGGCTCGAGCTGAAGGGCGGGTTCAACCGCCCGCCCAAGGAGTGCGGGCCGCGCGAGGAACGCGCGTTCGCCGCTTGGCGGGACGCGGCCGCCAGGGTCGGCGTGGCCCCGTTCGACTGGGTGCACACCGGCGGCGCCTCGGATGGCAACTTTTTGTCCGCTGACGGGCTGCCCAACCTCGACGGCCTCGGGCCCATCGGCGACCACCTGCACAGCAACCGGGAATTCATCCGCACCGACACGATTGCACCGCGGGCTCAGGTCGCCGCGCTCTTCCTGCTGCGGCTCTCCCGGGGCGAGATCACCCTGGGCTGAGCCGGCCGGGAGCCCCCAGCCTCAGCCGCCGCCGGCGGGAGGCGGTCGGGGCGCGGTCCGCAGGAGGAGCACCGCGCCCGCCGCCAGCGCCCCGCTGAACAGGACGAACCAGTCGCCCCACGCGACATAAGGCGTGGCGCGCCCGATCCAGCGAGGATCACGCGTGACCTCGAGGGTCCGGAAGCCGCGGAAGTAGAGGCTGCCGGCCTCATCCGTGAGCCGGGCGCGGATGACCCCGAACTCGTCGATCCAGCCGCTCCAGCCGGCGTTGCCGCACCGCAGCACGGGCCGCCGCGTCTCGACGGCCCGCAGCACCGCGTGCGCCGCGTGCTGTTCCGCCGCGCCGCCCTCGCCGAACCAGCCGTTGTTGGTGAGTACGACCAGCAGGTCTGAGCCGCCGAGGACGCTGCCCCGCGCCAGCCCCGGGAAAATGTCCTCGTAACAGATGAGCGGCCCGGCGGCCAACGCGCTCCCGCCCACCGGCGTAAGCAGCGGCGACGAGGTCTCGCCCGGCTCGAAGTCTCCGCCGATCGGCACAAACTTCCCGATCCAGCCGATCAGCGGGCGCAGCGGCACGTACTCGCCGAACGGCACCAGCCGCCGCTTCACATAATAGTTCGGCGCCACGCCCTCGGCGGGGGTCACCAAGAACGCCCCGTTGCGCCAGGATTCGCCAGGTTGGCCGGGTTGCTCGATCGCGATCGAGCCGAGCACCAGCGGCGCCCGGGCCTCGCGCACCAGCCCCTCGACCCACGTCCGCACCGTCTCGTCCCCGCGGACGGCGAGCGGCGTCACCGCCTCCGGCCACAGGATCAGGTCCGGCCGGCTGGCCGCGGCCTCGAGCGTGACGCCGCGCAGCACCTCGAGGATGGCGGGCGCGCGCTGGGGGTCCCACTTGATCTCCTGGGCGATCTTCGGTTGCACGATCGCGATCCGGCCGACGGGCACGGCCTGGCCGCGCCGGTTGAAGGCCTCGGTGACGTGCAGGGAGACGCAGGTCAGCAGGAGGAACAGGGCGAGGAAGAACTCCTGGCTCCGCTTGTTGATACCGGCCGCGCGCTCCCGGAAGAGCCGGTGCGCGTAGGCGGCGAAGCCGAGGTTCATCATCACCAACACGAAGGAGATGCCGTAGGCGCCCGTGTACGGCGCCACCTGGAGGATGCTGACCCGCTCCCACTGGCTCGCGGAGAGCGGCAGCCACGGGAATCCGCCGAGCAGCCAGGAGCGGGTCCACTCCACGACCACCCAGCCGCCCGCGAGGCCGAGCACCGCTAGCAGGCGCACCGGGGCGGTCTGGCCCGGCAGGCGCGGCATCACCCAGCGGGCCGCCACGAACCAGACCCCAACCCACGCCCCGATGAAGGGTCCCAGCAGCAGCAACCCAAGCCACGTGACGTGGTGCAGCCAGCCGAGCAGCACGGTCCAGGCCAGCGCCTGGGCGGCGAACATCGTGCCGAGGTAGAGCCGCCACGCCGGGCGGTGGTAGGCCCAGAAGATGGCCGGAAACAGCAGCGCGTAGGCCGCCTCTGGCACCCGGAAGGGCGGGAAGGCGAGCACCGTGAGGGCGACCGTCGCGACCAGCACGGAGGCGGCCGCCCAGCCCGCGCGGCGGGGGCGGGTGGCGGGCGCGGTATCCGGCGGAAGAGGGAACGCGGGCGTGTCCAAGGTGGCGCCGAGCAAGCGGGATCCGCCCGGCGCCGGCAAGCCGCCGCTACCCGTGGGCGCGGCGCGGTTCGGATTGCGCCCCAGCCCCACGAGGGGAAAGCTCCGCGCGAACTCTCTTCTGTCCCCGATGCGCGCCCGCCCCCGCCTTGCCCTGTTGCTCCTGACCTCTTTCGCGGCCGCGACCGCCGCCACGCCGCCCGTGCTCGCGCCCGCCCCAGCCGTGAATCCCCTGATCTCGCGGATCGCCCTCGGTTCGTGCATGAAGCAGGACCGCCCCGCGCCGGTGCTGCAGATGGTGCGCGAGCTCCAGCCGGAGCTCTTCATCTGGCTCGGCGACAATGTCTACGGGGACACGCAGGATATGTCCGTCCTCGAGGCCAAGTACCGGCAGGTCGCGGCCAAGCCCTCGTTCGCGGCCCTCCGCGCGGAGGTGCCGATGATCGCGACCTGGGACGATCACGATTACGGGGTGAACGACGGCGGACGCGAGTACCCGATGAAGGAGGCCTCGAAGGAGGTATTCCTGCGCTTCTGGCAGGAGCCGGCGGACAGCCCCCGCCGCGCCCGCCCGGGCATCCACACCAGCTACCGCTTCTCGGACCCGGCCGGGAAGCGCACGCTGCAGGTCATCCTCCTCGACACGCGCACCTTCCGCAGCCCGCTGACCCGCAACACGACCTCCTCGTACAAGAACGACTACCGCCCCGACTCCAACCCGGAGAACACCTTTCTCGGCGCGGAGCAGTGGGCGTGGCTGCGCGAGCGGCTACAGGAACCCGCCGACCTGCGCCTGATCGGCACCAGCATCCAGTTCGGCCACGAGTACAACGGCTGGGAGTCGTGGACCAATTTTCCCACGGAGGTCGACCGGATGGTGGACCTGATCGTCAGCACGCGCGCGCAGGGGGTCGTGTTCCTCTCCGGCGACGTGCACTGGGGCGAGATCTCGGTGCTGAAGGCACCGAAGTGCTACCCCCTGCACGACCTCACCGCGAGTGGCATCAACGCCGAGTGGGACAACCTCGAACCCAACCGCAACCGCATCGGCCAGGCGTGTATGGACCACCACTTCGGCTGGATCGAGATCGACTGGCAGCAGGCGGACCCACGAGTGGCCCTGCAGGTGCGCGACGGCACGGGCCGCGTCCGTGCCAAGACCTCCGTACGTCTCAGCCAGCTCCGGTTCCCCGCGGCGGCCGCGACTCGCTAGGCCTTGCCCGGGACGGGGCGGCGGCCCCAGCGCTGGAGCATCACGCGCAGGTCATCGAGGCGGAAGGGCTTCGCAACGTAGTCGTCCATCCCGGCCTCGAGGCAGCGCTCCCGTTCGCCCTGCATCGCGTTGCCGGTGATCGCGACCAACCGCGGCCGGCCTGCGGGCTGGGTGGCCCAGCGCTCCCGCACCCGGCGGGCGACGTCGTAGCCGTCCAGCTCGGGCATCCGGATATCGAGGAAGATCAGGTCGTAGACCTTCACTTCGAGGGCGCGGAGCACTTCAAGGCCGTTGGCGACCACGTCCGCCGCGTAGCCCATCCGGTTCAACATCATCACCACGACCATCTGGTTAACCGTATTGTCGTCCGCCACGAGGACGCGCAGCGGCAACTGCGCCGCGAGCGGGCGGGGGGGACGGCTGGCGGCACCAGTGGCGCCCGCGGGGAGAGCTCGCTCCGCGAGCAGTTGGAGCAGGCACTCGTAGAGCACCGCGGGGCGAACTGGACGGACGAGGAAGACCTCGCTGCCGCCGGCACCCGGTTCACCGGCCCGGGGGTGACGCGCAAGAGAAAGGAG
>JBILWD010000057.1:0-15435 GCA_044370095.1 Opitutaceae bacterium
CCTCGAGGTGATCGCGTCCGTGATCGGCTGCCACAACACCACCCTCGGTCTCGCGCACCCGGAGCTGTGCCTCGAGAACGCCGGCGGCGACCGGTACGCGTTCGCCCTCTGCCCCGCCCAGCCGCGGGTCCGCGCCCACCTGGTCAGCCTCGTGCGCGACGTCGCCCGCCAGCTGCGGCCCGATGCGGTGGTGCTCGACAGCTTCTCCTACCTCGACGCGGTGCACCGCGAGCACCACGAGCTGATGTTCGTCAGCCCCGGCGCCCACGGGAAGTTCCTGCTCTCCCTCTGCTTCTGCCCGGCCTGCCGCGAGCGGGTGGCGCGGGAGAACATCGACCCCTGGGCGCTGCGCGACCGCACCCGGGAACTGCTCCGCGCCTCCGTGACGCGGCCGCCCCAGCCGCGCTCCGCTGAGTGGGAACGCGACGAGCTCACCGCGCTGCTACTGGAATTCCCGGAGTTCCTCGCCGCGGCCCGCGCCCGGAGCGCCGCCGTGGAGGAGCTGCTGCTCGACGTGGGGGCGGCCGGCCGGGCCGAAGGCGTGGCGGTCCACCAGCACAGCGGGCTGCTCGCGCGGCCGTCGGCGCGGGCGTGGACGGAGGGGCCCGGCCTGCGGGCGCGGGCGCGGCACGGGGATCACCTCTTCATCCAGGCCCACTTCGCCTCGGCCGCGGAGGCGGCGCAGGACCTGTCGTGGGCGGCGACGCTCGTGCCGGCGAAGCGCCTCATGCTGGCAATGATGCCGGGCGAGGACCACGTCGCGAGCGCCGGCGACCTCGCGCAGCGCGTCGGCACCGCCCGCGAACTGGGCGCCGCCGGCGTGTGCTACTACAACTACGGCCTGCTCTCCCCCGCGCGCCTGGATTGGATTCGCGCGGCCAACGCCTCGGTCGCCTGACTGGCGCACGCCACGCGTCAACTCACCCGCTCCGCGAACGCTCTCCGCCGTCCACGATGCCGCTCCCGCTTTCCCTCGTCACCGCCGCTGCCGGCCTCCTCGCCGCCAGCCTTTCCGCTCGCGCCCAGACCGTTCCGGCCGCCTCCACGCCTCCCGCCACCCTGTATGTCTCGACCGTCGGCGACGACCGCTGGTCGGGCACGCTCGCCGAACCCAACCCCGCGCGCTCCGACGGCCCCTTCGCCACGGTTGCCCGCGCCCGGGACCGCATCCGCGAACTGCGCCCTACCGGCGGCGCCCGCGTGCTCCTGCGGGGCGGCACCTACCCGCTCCGCACGCCCCTCGTGTTCACCGCGGACGACGCCGGCACGCCCGGCGCCCCGCACCGTTACGAATCGTTCCCCGGGGAAACCGCCACGCTCGCGGGCACCCGCGTCCTCACCGGCCCCTGGCGCGCGGAAGGCGGCGCCATCCAGTCCGCGCCGCTCGGCGACCTCGGCGGCGCCCGCCCGCGCACGGTGTTCCTCGACGGCCGGCGGGCGACGTGGGCGCGGTTCCCGAACCAAGGCTCGCTCCGCGCGACCGGCGGCCAGGGCAAGACGCGGATCCAACTGGCGCCGGGAACAGCCCGGCCGGGTTGGGCGACGGACCCCTCAGCCACGGTGAACATCATCGCCGAACGGGGCTGGTACAACCAGATCGTCCGCGTCGCCGCAGTGGGCGCGGCCGGGGAATGGATCGACCTCGCCGGCCGCGAAACCCAGGGGCAGATCCTCGCGGGCAACCGCTTCCACGTGGAGGGCGTGCGCGCCGAACTCGATGCCGAAGGGGAATGGTACCTCGACCACGCGAGCGGCCGGCTGCTGGTCCATTCCGCACGGCCCCTCGCGGAACGCCGCGTCGAGGTCGCCGTGGTCGACCGGCTGATCGACGTCCGCGGCACGCCGGAACGGCCGGCGGGCCACCTCGTTTTCCGCGGCCTACGCCTGTTCGGCTCTGACTTCACGGTCGACCACGTCGCCGTGCGCACCAACCAGGACGCCGCGATCCACCTGGTGAACGCCCACGAGGTCGAGGTGGCGGAGTGCCGCTTCGAGTCCGTCGGCGGCTACGGCGTCTGGCTGCACCTCGACGCGCGGGACAACGTGAT
Organism: Opitutaceae bacterium; assembly: GCA_044370095.1. Taxonomy (GTDB): domain Bacteria; phylum Verrucomicrobiota; class Verrucomicrobiia; order Opitutales; family Opitutaceae; genus ER46. The sequence continues at coordinate 2,049 of JBILWD010000057.1, forward strand.
CCGGGGCAATGAGATGGTCGACGGCGGCGCCGGGGGCGTGCTGGTGACCGGCGCGCGCTTCTCGTACCTGTCCGCGGCGGACCTCCACACGGCGGACCCCGCGGTGCAGGAGCTCGCGCCGGGCGGGAACGTCATCCTCGGGAACCACATCCATCACGGCGGCGTGATCCGCGCCTACTGCTCCGGGGTGCACCTCGACAGCCGGCCCCTCTCCCGCGCGCAGGCCCGGGGGAATTACGTCGGCTTCAACCACCTCCACGACCTGCCCCGCAACGGCATCTTCGCGTTCCGCAACCAGGGCGGAAACCTCTTCGAGGCGAACCACATCCACGACGTCATCCAGCGCACCAACGACGGCGGGGCGATCCACCTCGCCTCGATGAACCCGCTCTGCGCGCCCACCCACATCCTCGACAACCGCATCCACCGGGTCGGCTACCAGGGCGGCAACACCAAGGTCGACCTCGCCTTCGGGATCTACCCCGACTGGTTCACCAGCCGGATGCTCATCCGCGGGAACGTCATCTCCGACACGCGCGACGGCGGCATCCGCCTCCTCGGCGGCGGCCACACCGTGATCGAGGACAACCTCGTGGGCGACGACCCGACGGCGTCGATCGCATTCGGCTATTGGACCACCAACTCCGTGCGTGGCATGGTCGTGCGGAACAACCGCGTCGTGAACGGGCAGGGCCAGTGGGTGCGCTACTTCACCAGCGGCGGCGGTCCGAAGACGGACGCCGTCGTCGCGCGGCCCGGCGAGCATTGGGAGTCCGCGGGCAACACCTATTGGGGCCGCGGGACGGGGGGCGGCCTCATGGTCGCCCGCGAATCGCGGGGCGCGCGCCGGCCGGAGGATCGGCTGCTCACGCTCGCGGACGTGCAGCGCCAAGGCGCGGAGGCGGGCTCGGTGGAGCGCGACTTCGGTGCGGACGGCAACGGGTCCATTTCCACGCAGCCGGGAGAGTTCGGGGCCGGCTCGGCCACCTTCCGGCGGCTGCAGCAGCCGGTGACGGTGGAGGACGCGCGGCGCCGGCTGCGCGAGCTCGAGGGCGCGGCGGTGTTCGTCTCCTTCGAGGCGCGCGCCGGCGTGACCTACGGCGAGGGCTGGCAGCCCGAACCCACGAAGATCAACGAGTACCTCGCGTTCGCCGACCTGCGACAGGCCGTGGCCCGGCGCCCGGGCGGGGCTCTCGCCTTCGCCACCGACCTCGCGCCCGGCCGTTACGCCGTGTTCCTGCAGTGGTACGGCGCGGCGGCGGAGCGGGTCCCGGAACTCGACGTGGAACTGACGGCGCCCGGTGCGGAGCCGAGCCGCGTGGCCGTGAACCACCGCCGCGAGGGCCACAAGTGGGTGCGGGCCGGGGAGGTCGAGGTCCGGGCGGCCGGCCGGGCCACCGTGAGCCTGCGCCACCGGGGCGACGGCCTCGCGGCGATCCACGCGGTGGCGTGGGTGCGGGAGCCCGCCGGAGGGAGCGACTTATGATGAGGCAATCGTTCACCGCCGTGCTCGAGCGGAACATCACGCTCACGGACACGCTGGTCTCCGAACCCTACGAGGTGGCCTGGGCCAGTGAGGCGCGGGTCTTTGTCCGCGCGCTGGACCTCACCGGCACCCTGGAGGCGTGGGCGGAGATTTCGCCCGACGGGCAATGCTGGATCCCCGAGGGCACCCCCCCGGCGACCCTCGCGCAGGCCGGCGTGCTGTCGTTCCCGCTCCGGGACTTCGGCCACTGGCTGCGCGTGGTGACGCGCGTCCGCGGGAGCGCGCCGACAGCGCGCGTGATCGTCTACCTCGCCCTCAAGGCCTGAGCTGCGCACCAGTAATGGCACGCCTCCTTCGGACGAGGCCTTGCCGCTTTTGCCCTGATCCCCTGCGGGGATCCGACTGACCGGGGAAGGATTCCCCGGCTACAACCCTGGCCGCCGGGGCCGCGCTCCCGTGCGCAGGCCCCGGTGGCGACGGGTCAACGGCGACGATGACGCGCCGCGAGCCCCATCAACACGACGCCCGCGCCCAACGCCGCGGTCGGCATCTGATCCGGCACGCTCGCGGAGGCCACGGATGTCTGCACGATCAGGGTGTTGGCGGAGCCGTCACCGGTCCCCAGCGTGAACTCGGTCGTGGAAGTGCCCACGGTGATGCCCCTGGCGGCAAAGCTTCCGGCGATCGTTCCGGTCGCGCTCAGTGCACCGCCGGAGGTATAACCTTGAGCCACGGCGATGCCCGAGAGATAAACGAAGAAATTACTGCCGGACACATTGGTGATCACGTTCGAAGTATACTGGCCGGAACCAAAGGGAGAGAAGTATACGCTGGACTGTGACTGCACGGGTGACGCGCTTGTCACGTTCAGAGGATAAGTGGGACTAAGCATATTCCACTGCTGGGTTGGCGTCCCGACTGCGCCAAAGCCAATGGTTCCATTCACCGGGGCGATGTAGTTCGGAAAACCATTCGTCTGAGCATTCCCGGCGGACGTGAAATCGAGGGACCCGCTCATCGAGACCGAGATGGAACTTCCGTTCTCGATCATCGTGATGGTCACGACGCCGGCCGACGCCGGCTTGGCTAAGCAGAGCAGGAGCCCTGCGAGCACGATCCCGAGGCGGGAAGGCTGCACTGAAATCCGATTTCCTGACCGTGGGTTGGTTTGCGTCAGCTGATTCATCTGTGTGGTGGTGGAGGGACTTGGTTGCCGCCGGGGGGCCTGAAGCCCCGCAGCGTCGGGATAACCTCCACGACGTCGACGGGCTCAGGCGTTGGCGGAGCGAGGTAAGAAGCAAAGGGCATGCCGAGGCTCGCCTTCCCCGCGTTTGCAATGGGAAGTCGTTGCCTGGGAGCCGCCTGCGGGGATCTTTGCAATAAGCCCGCGCGGGCCGAACCAGCGACCGGTGTAAAATCACTCCCCGTGGCGTCGGAAAGTTTGCCAGTTTCCGCGCCGGAATAGCTCGCCGAGCCGATGGCCGCCAACGGCGCAAGAGGGACCCCAGCCCGCGGCCGCGGTGGGCCGAAGGGGTCATATCTGGAATCAGGACAACCTCGCCGCGCTTCCACCCTTGCCATCGCATCGAACAGGACCGGATGCGGACCTGACCCGTCCAGACAGGCTCCTTCCCCGCCGTCTCCTCGGACCGAGTTGTCCTGATTCCAGATATGACCCCTTCGCCGCGGACCCCCGACTACGACCCCTGGCCGCCGGGGCCGCGCTCCTGAGCGCAGGCCCCGGTGGCGACGGGTCAACGGCGACGACGACGCGCCGCGAGCCCCATCAACACGACGCCCGCGCCCAACGCCGCGGTGGGCATCTGGTCCGGCACGCTCGCGGAGGCCACGGATCGCTGAAAGATCAGGGTGTTGGCTGAGCCGCCACCGGTCCCCAGCGTGAACTGGGTCGTGGAAGTGCCCACGGTGATGCCATTGGCGGCAAAGCTTCCGGCGATCGTTCCGGTCGCGCTCAGTGCACCGCCGGACACGTAATTTCGATCCACTTTAATCGAATTGGTAAGAAGAAATAACGGGCTGCCGGAAACCCCGCTGATCGTACTTTGGGCAAAACCACCGGAACCGAAGGGAGAGAAGACTACGCCGCCCTGAGATTGCACGGGTGACGAGCTTTGCACGATCAGAGGATAAGTAGCGTCGCCTGCTAGCCAACGTCGGGTTAACGTCGAGCTTGAGCCGAAGCCGATGGTACCATTCGCCGGGCCGATGTAGTTCGAAAAATTCGCGGTTCCATCATCCCCGCCGGACGTGAAGTCGAGGGACCCGCTCATCGAGACCGAGATGGAACTTCCGTTCTCGATCATCGTGATGGTCACGACGCCGGCCGAAGCCGGCTTGGCTAAGCAGAGCAGGAGCCCTGCGAGCACGATCCCGAGGCGGGAAGGCTGCACTGAAATCCGATTTCCTGACCGTGGGTTGGTTTGCGTCAGCTGATTCATCTGCGTGGTGGTTGAGGGACTTGGTTGCCGCCGGGGGGCCTGAAGCCTCGCAGCGTCGGGATAACCTCCACGACGTCGACGGGCCCAGGCGTTGGTAGGCCGAGCGAAATAGCAAGGGGCATGCCGAGGCTCGCCTTCCCCGCGTTTGCAATGGGAAGTCGTTGCCTGGGCGCCGCCTGCGGGGATCTTTGCAATAAGCCCGCGCGGGCCGAACCAGCGACCGGTTTAAAATCACTCCCCGTGGCGTCGGAAAGTTTGCCAGTTTCCGCGCCGGAATAGCTCGCCGAGCCGATAGCCGCCAAACGGCGCAAGAGGGACCCCAGCCCGCGGCCGCGGCGCCTTCTATCCGACTGACCGGGGAAGGATTCCCCGGCTACACCGACCCGCGGCCCCTGGTCCTCAACCTCAGTCCCGCCGCGTCTCTGGACGCCGCGCAAGGCCCCCGACGCACCCTCGATCCCTCTGCGCCTCCTGTGGCCGATGGACGCTGTCGCGACCGGTTCTCCCTCTTGCTCTTTTGGTGAACGGATCGCTAACAAATCACGCGATGCTCCCAGTGGCCACGCCCGGCGCTGCAACCCGGGTCCGATCTCGTGGTCACACGCCGCTACCCTCCCACCCATGAAGCTGCCCCTCCTCGCCCTCCTGCTCACCACCGCCGTCGTGGCCGCCGTGGGCGATTCCGCGCCCGTGCTCGTCTCGCGCACCGGCGGCGGGGGCGGCACCTGGGCCGACCTCGCGGAACTCGAGGCGGCCGCCACCAAGGGGGAACCCCGCGCCCTGACCCACCTCGGCGACATGCTCGTCCGCGGCGACGGCGTACCGAAGGACGAGGCGCGCGGGCTCGCCCTGCTGGAGCGGGCGGCGCGGCAGGGGCAGGGCGGCGCCGCCTTCCGCTTGGGGATGCTCCTCACGCACGGCGAAGGCGGGGCCGCGCGCGATCCGGCCCGCGCGCTGGCCTACTTCCGCGCCGCCGCCGCCGCTGGCGAAGCGGAGGCCTTTTTCAACCTCGGGGCGGCCCACGCCAACGGCACCGGCGTCCGACGCAACTACGCCGAGGCGCTCGGTTGGCTGATCGTCGCCCGGGAACGCGGCGTGCACGCCGAGGCCGAACGGCAGCTGCGCGAACAGATCAAGGCGTACCCGCGTTGGATCGAGACCGGCGAACGGCGCGCGCGGGAGATCGCCGCCGAATTCAAGGACCGCGCCCCCGCCGACTTCCTCCCCCCGGCCGCGCCGCTCGACCGGGTGTTCGACGCGCTGCGCCCCGCCGCGCCCGCGGCACCCTGAGTCTGTCGCCGCGCCCAACGTCGGGCGCCGCACGCTTTGCCGGTTGCGGGTCCCGGGCAACCCGCGTTCCCTGCCCTCCCGCCGCCGATGCCACCGCCCGCTTCCCCGTCCCCTGCCTCCCCCGGTGGCCCGCCCGTGTTCGCGGCCCGGAGCCTGACGCGCATCTACGGGGACGGCACCGCCGAGGTCCACGCCCTTGCCGGCATCGACCTCGAGCTGCACGCCGGCGAACTCATCGTGCTGCTCGGCGCTTCCGGCAGCGGTAAGTCCACCCTCCTCAACCAATTAGGCGGCCTCGACCAGCCGACATCCGGGACCCTGCACTACCTTGGGGAAGACCTCGGAGCCTGCGATGAGGCGGCGCTCACCCGTTTCCGCCGCACCGCGGTCGGCTTCGTGTTCCAGTCCTACAACCTGATCCCGAGCCTCACCGCCCGGGAGAACGTCGCCCTCATCACCGAGATCTGCGCCGACCCGATGCGCCCGGAGGACGCCCTCGCCCTGGTGGGCCTCGGGGACCGGCTCGACCACTTCCCCGCGCAACTCTCCGGCGGCGAGCAGCAGCGCGTCGCCATCGCTCGCGCGATCGCCAAGCGGCCGGCCGTGCTGCTGTGCGACGAACCCACCGGGGCTTTGGACCTGCGGACGGGGATGACCGTGCTCGAGGCCATCGAGCGCATCAACCGCGAGCTCGGCACCCTCACCGTCATCATCACCCACAACGCCGTCATCGCCGGGATGGCCGACCGCGTCCTCACCCTTTCCGACGGCCGGATCGTCGGTGTACGGGCCAATCCAGAGCGCGCCGCGGTGCGCTCCCTCGCCTGGTAGGCCGCGATGGGGATGCTCGACCGCAAGCTCCTCCGCGACCTACGCGCGGTTAAGTCCCAGGCGCTCGCTGTAGCGCTGGTGATGGCGTGCGGGCTCGCGATGATGATCATGACGCGCTCGCTGATGCTCTCGCTGGAGACGACGCGGGCCGAGTACTACCGCGCGCACCGCTTCGCGGAGGTATTCGCGCGCCTCAAGCGGGCGCCCGACGCGGTGCGGGCCGAATTGGCGGCCATTCCGGGCGTCGCCACGGTGCAGACGGGCATCGCAGTCCAGGTGAGCCTCGACGTGCCGGGGCTAACGGAGCCGGCGGTCGGGCTGATCAACTCGCTGCCGGAGCGTGGCGAGGCGGAGCTGAACCGTCTGCACGTGAGGCACGGGCGCGTACCGGCTGGCGGCGTGGCGACGGGCGAGTTGGCGGTGGGCGAGGCGTTCGCCGAAGCGCACGGCCTCCGCCCGGGCGATTCCATCGCGGCGGTGCTCAACGGCGCGCGCCAGAACTTTCGGCTCACCGGCGTGGTCCTCTCGCCGGAATTCGTCTTCGAGGCCCCGCCCGGCGCGGCCCTGCCCGACAACCGCACCTACGGCGTCTTCTGGATGCCCTACCGCGAGCTTGCGACCGCCTTTCAGATGTACGGCGCCTTCAACGCGATCTCGCTCACCCTCGCGCCCGGCGCCAGCGAGCGCGCGGTCATCGCGGCGGTTGACCGCGTGCTCGCGCCCTACGGCGGCCGCGGGGCCCACGGGCGCGGCGACCACCCGTCGGATCGGCGCGTCGACGACGAGCTGCGCGTGCTGCAGGGGCTTTCGGTGGCGTTCCCGCTGGTGTTCCTCGGCGTGGCGGCGTTCATGACGCACTCGGTGATGAGCCGACAGGTAGCGCTACAGCGGGAACAGATCGCGATGCTCAAGGCCTGCGGCTTCAGCAACCGCCAGGTAGGCGCGCACTACCTCCGCTTCGCCCTCGTGATTGTCGCCGTGGGCGTGGGCTTGGGCGCGGCGGGCGGCATCGCCCTCGGCGGGGCCCTAGTGGAGATGTACCACCTCTTCTTCCGCTTCCCCCATCTCGAATTCCTCGTCGATACGCGGGTGCTTTTCGCGGCTGCGGCCGTGAGCGCGCTCGCCGCCCTCCTCGGCGTCGCCGGCGCCGTCCGCCGTGCGGTCCGCCTGCCCCCGGCGGAGGCGATGCGGCCGGAGGCGCCCGCGAGCTTCGCCCCCTCGTTGGTCGAGCGCCTCGGTCTCGGCCGCTGGTGCGGCACGCCCCTGCGGATGGCCCTGCGCAACCTCCAGCGCCGCCCGGGCCGCAGCGCCCTCACCTGCCTGGCCCTCGCCCTCGCGACCGGGATTTTGATCGTGCCGAACGCCTTCCGCGACGGCATCGCCCACGTGATCGACTTCCAATGGGACGTGATCCAGCGGCAGACGGTCACCCTCACCCTCGCGGAACCCCAGGCCGCGCGCGCCCTCGCCGACTTCCGCCATCTGCCCGGCGCCGTCTGGGCCGAGCCCTTCCGCTTCGTGCCGGTCGAACTCCGCGCCGGTCCCGTCACCCGGCGGCTCCTCCTGCAGGGGCTGCCCGCCGAAGGGACGCTGAGCCGGGTGATCGACGCCCGCTCGCGGCAACTGCGGCTTCCGGAACGCGGCATCATCCTCTCCGGCAAGCTGGCCGAGGTGCTCGGGGTGCGGCCGGGCGACGAGGTCATCGCGCGCGTCTTGGAGGGGCGGGCGCGCGAGGTCGCGGTGCCCGTGGCGGCGCTCGCCGAGGACTTCGCCGGCACGGCCGCGTACATCGAGCTGCACGCGCTGAACCGGCTGCTCCTCGAGGGCGACCGCATCAGCGGGGCGCACGTCGTGGTGGACCGCGCGCGTTGGGCCGAGTTCACGGCTGCCGTGAAGGCCACGCCGCGCCTGGCTGGTTGCGTGATCAAGGACGCGCTCCGCGAAGGTTTTCGCCGCACCACCGCGGAGAGCATCGGCCTGCTGCAGCGGATCTACCTCGTGTTCGCGACGATCGTCGCCTCGGGGATCATCTACAACAGCGCTCGCATCTCCCTCTCGGAACGCGCGCGCGAGCTCGCGACGCTGCGCGTCCTCGGTTTCACCCGCCGCGAGGTCGCCGGCGTGCTGGTCGGAGAATTGGTGGTGCTCACCCTCGCTGCCCTGCCCCTCGGCCTGCTCCTCGGCTCCGGGCTCGCCCGAGCCATCCTGACCACCGTCAACACGGAGACGGTCCGCCTCCCGCTCATCCTGACGCCGGCCAACTACGCCTTCGCGGTGCTAGTCGTCGCGTCCGCCTCCGGCGTCTCCGCCCTGCTCGCCGCCCGCAAGGTCGCCGGCCTCAACCTCGCTGCCGCTCTGAAGGCGGTTGATTAACCGCCCGCCCGGGCCTTTTTCTCTCCCTTGCCGATGCCCTCGACCGCCCGCCCCGCCACCGCCCGTCCCGCCACCGGACGCCGCGTCCTGCCTTGGCTCGGCCTCGCCGCCCTCGCCGGCGCCATCACCGTCGGACTCTGGCCCCGCCCCATCCCGGTCGAGGCCGCCCCCGTCAGCCGCGGACCGCTTGTGGTCACGGTCGACGACGAGGGGATGACCCGCGTGCGCCACCGCTATGTGGTGACCAGCCCCGCCGGTGGCCAGCTGCGCCGGATCGACTGGAAGGCCGGCGCAGAGGTGATCGCCGGCAAGACGGTGCTCGCCGTGCTCGAGGCCGCGCCGGGGGATTTTCTCGATGCCCGACTGCAGGCGCAGGCCGAGGCCCGGGTGCGCGCCGCGGGCGCCGCGCGCGAGGCCGCCACGGCTCAGCGGGAACGCGGGGCCGCCGCCGACCGGCTGGCCACCGCTGACCTCGCGCGTGCCCGTAGGCTGCGCGACGACCGGGTGATCTCCGCGCAAGAACTCGATCACGCACAGCTGCGCGCCGAGGCGGCCGCCCAAGAGTTGCGCGCCGCGGGCTTCGCCGTGCAGGTCGCCACCTTCGAGCTCCAGCAGGCCGAGGCCGTCGCCGCCCGCGGGACCCCCGGCGCACCGCCCGAACCGCTCGTCATCACCGCGCCAGTCAACGGCCGGATCCTCCGCGTCTTCCAGGAAAGCGCCCGCGTCGTGCCGGCCGGTTTCCCGCTCCTCGAGGTGGGCGACGCAACCGATCTCGAGGTGCGCATCGAGGTGTTGTCGCGCGACGGCGTCGCGGTTCGCCCCGGCGCCCGCGTGTTACTGGAGCAATGGGGCGGCACGGAGCCCTTGCAGGCCCGGGTCCGCGTAGTCGAGCCCTCCGCCTTCACCAAGATCTCGGCCCTCGGCGTCGAGGAACAGCGCGTGTACGTCATCGCCGACCTCGTCGACCCGCCGGAGCGGCGGCCCACGCTGGGCGACAGCTACCGCGTCGAGGCGCGGATCGTAGTCTGGGAAAACCCTGCGGCCCTGCAGGCCCCGGCCGGCGCCCTCTTCCGCCGCCAAGGCGCGACGCAAGCCTACGTCGCGGCGGACGGGCGCGCGGCGCTACGCACCGTGCGCACCGGCCGCGGTAACGGCCTGCGAACGGAAATTCTCGAAGGCCTACGCGAAGGCGAGCAGGTGATCGTCTACCCCGGCGACCAAGTGGCAGAGGGCCGCGCGGTGCGCAGCCTCACAGTCACCGCACCCTAAGGGCAGTCCGGACCGACCGCGCTACCGCCGGAATAGGGCCGAGCGGCCCTACCCCGGGGTGCGCAGCGGAGGGCTCAGGTCTGAAGCCCGACTCAGGCCACCTTGACTTCAAGCGCCTTGGGCTTGGCCGCCGGCACCTTCGGCAGATGCACCCGCAACACGCCGTCGGCGAACTCCGCCTTCACGTCCGTTGCCGTGGCGTCCTCGGGCAGCGAGAAGCTGCGCTCGAAGGCCCCGTAGGCGCGTTCCACGCGATGGAAGCGGCGGCCCTTCTTCTCCTCCTCGAGCTTGCGCTCGCCGGAGATGGACAAAACGCCGTTCTCCACCGTCACCTTCACCTCCTCCTTCTTCATCTCGGGTAGCTCAGCCTTGATCAGGTACTCCTTGTCGTCCTCGGTGATATCCACCGCGGGCGACCAGTCGGCCAAGGCCAGCGATTCCCCGCCGTCGCCCCAACCGAGGCGGGCGGGGGCGCGGTTGAAGAACGAGGACAGGCGGCTGTGCATATCCTCGAGTTCCCGGAACGGATCCCAGCGTGTCAGCATGGTCATGATATGTGTGCTCCTATGATGCCGGGCCGAAAAGGAACCCGCCACCCCCGGCCCGGCCGGGAGGCGGACGGGGCGCCGCGAAAGGGCGGCGTCTCTCCCCGCAACTAAGCGCTCCGCGGGCCCGGCGCAACCGGCGCCGCGGATTGCGCGACGGGCGCGCCGAGCTCCTCGCGGACGTGGTAGCGCTGGCGGGCGCGTACCACTTGGTAGGTGCGGCCGACGTATTCCCCGATCAGGCCGATGCCGACCATCGTGACGCTGATGAGGAAGAACAGGATCCCGAAGAGCGTGAACAGCCCGCCCTCCTCGGGCCCGAGGAAGATGCGGCGCCCGGCGAGGATGAGCACGAGCAGGAAGCTCCCGGCGGCGCTGCAGAGCGCGAACATCGTGAAGATCTGCAGCGGGGCCAGGGAGAAGCCGGTGATGAGGTCGAAGTTCAGCCGCACCAGCCGGTAGAACGAGTAGTTCGAGACGCCGGCGTGGCGTTCCTCGTGCCGCACGCCGACCTCCGCCGGCCGCGCGGAGAAGCTGTAGGCGAGCGCCGGGATGAACGTGTTGATCGCCCCGCTGCGCACGATCGCCTCCACGATGCCGCGCCGGTACGCCCGCAACATGCACCCCTGGTCCGTCATCCGGATGCTGGTGGTCCGCTCGCGCACGAAGTTGACCGCCCGCGAGGCCCAGGTGCGGAACCAGGAGTCCTGCCGCTCCAGCCGGTAGCCGCCGACGTAATCGTGCCCGGCATCAATCCGCTCCAGCAGCCGCGGGATTTCCTCCGGCGGATTCTGCAGGTCGGCGTCGAGCGTCACCACCACGGCGCCACGCACCCGCTCGAACGCCGCCATGATCGCCATGTGCTGGCCGTAGTTCGCGTTGAAATCGATGACGCGCGTGACGTCCGGCCGGGCCGCGTGCTGCGCGCGCAGGAGCGCCAGCGAGCCATCCGCGCTGCCATCGTTGGTGAAGAGCACCTCGTACGTCCGGCCGAGGGCATCGAGCACCGGGTAAAGACGCGCAAAGAGCACGGGGAGGTTGAGCTCCTCGTTATAGACGGGGATGACGACCGAGAGCTCGGGGGCGGAAGCGGGGGCGGACACGGCGGCGTCGGGGTTCAGCGGCGGTGGGTGCGCAAGATGGTGGTGAGCTCCCCAGCAACCCGCTCGACATCGGCCGGGACCATCGCAGGGAACAGCGGGAGCGTGAGCAGGGAGCGCCCGAGCCGCTCCGCGATCGGGAAATCCCCCGCCTTCCAGCCGAGCCGCCGGTAGACGGCGAACAGGTGGATCGGCGGGTAGTGCACGCCCGAACCGATCCCCGCCGCCTGCAGGGCCGCCATGACCCCGGCGCGGTCCACGGTCAGGCGCTCCAGCGGCAGCGCCACTTGGAACATATGCCAGTTGGTGCCCGTGAAATCCGCGGGCGGTAGGCCGAACCCCAGCTCGCGCAGCTCGGGCGTGTCGAGGAGTTCGAAGTAGCGCCGCACCAATTCCCGCCGCCGCGCGTTGAACTCGTCCAACCGCGGCAGCTGCCCGAGGCCCACGCGCGCGGCGACGTCGGTCAGGTTGAACTTCCCGCCGACGACCTCCACCTCCATCCCGTCGAGCCCGCTCCGCACCACGCCCTGCAGCCGGTACTGCTCGGCCAGCCGGGCCTCGAGCTCGTCGTTGAGGACCAGAGCGCCACCCTCGATGGTCGTGACGTTCTTGTTGGGGTGGAAGCTGAAGGAGACGAAGTCGCCGGCGGCTCCGATCGCGCGGCCCGCCCACGTGCTGCCAAGCGATTGCGCCGCGTCCTCGATCACCCGCAAGCGGTGGCGCGCCGCGAGGGCGTGCAGGCGGTCGCGGTCCACTGGGAGGCCCGCGAGGTCCACCGGCAGCAAGGCACGGGTGGCGGGGGTGACGGCCGCCGCGGCCCGGTCTAGGTCGATCAGCCGCGTGACCGGGTCGACATCGACGAACACGGGCCGCGCGCCCACGGTCAAAATCACGTTGCTGGTGGCGACCCACGACAGCGGCGTGGTGATGACCTCGTCGCCGGGACCGATCCCGGCGAGGCGGAGGGCGACCTCCATCGTGCAGGTGCCCGAGTTGAAGGCGCGCACGGGTCGCCCGCCGCACCGGGCCGAGAGCTGCGCCTCGAACTCCCGCACCTTCGGGCCCGAGGTGATCCAGCCGGAGCGCAGCACCTCCGCGACGCCGGCGATGGTGTCCTCGTCGATGGTCGGGCGGGTCAGGGGCAAAAAGGGGGCGGCCATTTCAGGGCTGGTTGCTGATGAGCACGTGCACGGGCGTGGACGCGAGCGTATGGTAGGTCAGGCCGCCGGCGGCAAACGCGGACTGCGGATGGTCGAGCTCGCGCCGGCGGATCACGACCCAGACGCGGCCGGGGCCGGCCCAGCGGCGCCGCAGTTCCGCCTCGTCGATGAAGCGCCGGGCGCGCTCCGCGGGGTCGAGGAACTGCACCTGCAGCTCGTCGACGTAGCTGACCAGGCCGACCTCCCGGCCGGAGTAGTAGACGAAGTCGTGGTAAAAGGCCCAGTAGTGGAAAACTTCGTCGGCGGGCCGCACCAGCGCTCGAGCCGCCACCGCGAGATCGCGCGTCCCGGACCGCTGGAAGACCGGCGCGGCCACGATGACCGAGATCAGGAATAGGACGGTGACGCCCCCCAGGACGCCCACGCCCGTCGCCACCCCACGGCGCGCCGCGGCCCACGCGATCCCCACCGCACCCAAACCCAGGCCGGCGGCGAGGGTGAGGGCCAGGGGCGCCAGCCCCGCGACCTGTGACGCGCCCCGCACGAGGCCGGGGCGGAAGGCCAAGACCACCAGCGCGACGGCGAGCAGGAAGTAGCCGGCGGCCCCGATCCGGAGCCCGGTGCGGAGCGGGGCGACCTCACCCGCCTCCCAGCGACGGGCCAGCCAGCCGCCGACCAACACGGCCAGCGCGGGGTAGACGGGCAGAATGTAGGGGATGAGCTTCGAGCGGGAGAGGGAGAAGAAGAGGACGATGAAGGCGACCCAGAGGACGAAGAACCAGCCGGCCCCATTCTCCCGCCGCCGCGCCCAGCCGCCGGCGAGAGCGGACCGTACGGCCGGGACGAGGAATCCAACCCAGGGAAAGAGCCCCGC
>JBILWD010000058.1:0-15381 GCA_044370095.1 Opitutaceae bacterium
GGTGGCGAAGGCGTTCGCCGCGATGCCATCGGCGCCGAGGGCGGAGCCGGCATTGAAGCCGTACCAGCCGACCCAGAGCATACCAGTGCCGACCATGCAAAGCACCATCGAGTGCGGCGGCATCGACTCCTTGCCGAAGCCCACGCGCTTGCCGAGGATCAGGCAGAGCACCAGGGCGGACCAGCCGGAGGTCATGTGCACCACCGTGCCGCCCGCGAAATCGATCGCCTTGATCGCCGCATCCTTGTTGAGCGGACCACACATCAGGCCATTTGCGGCCCAGACCATGTGGGCGAAGGGGAAATAGACGAGGAACATCCAGAGCGCGACGAAGACCAAGACCGCGAGGAATTTCATGCGCTCCGCGATCGCTCCCACGATCAGCGCGGGGGTGATAATCGCGAAGCTCAGCTGGAACATGGACCACATCAGGTCGCTGATCCAGTGGTAGCCGGCCCCGACCTTGCCGCCCTCGACGCCGGTGAGGAACTTCTGGGCGGTGTCGCCGATGATCGCGTTGCCGCCGGAGAAGGAGAGACTGTAGCCCACCGCCCACCAGAGGATCGTGACCAGCCCGGCGATGCCCATGCACTGGGCGAGCACCGAGAGGACATTCTTGCGCCTGACTAGGCCGCCATAGAAAAGCGCGAGGCCGGGCAGCGTCATAAAAATGACGAGCGCGGTGCTCACCATCTGCCACGCGTTGTGGCCGGGACCGGGACCGGGGATCTTCGAGGCGACGTCCGGCGTGCGGGCGCCGTTGTTCACGTAGGCCTCTAGGTCCGCGATGCGCTGCTCCATCGTGGGCTCCTTCGGGGCGGGCGGCGCGGCGGGCGCGGCGGGCGCGGGGGTTTGGGCGGACAGCGATCCCCAGCAAAGCCCGGCAAGCAGGGCGAGGAGCGCGAACGGCTTCATTCGACGAATACAGGTGGACATGCGCGTGGTGGTTGGGTTTGAGGGCCTGAACAACCGGCCGCACGGGGAACAGACCCCATTTGGCCGGAGTGGGACCGCAGGGCGGGCCCGACCTCCCTCAAGCACGCCCCGTGCCAAGGCGGCAGCGATTTTAACCACGTACCGCACCACGGTGGCGAGACGCGGGCTCCCTCTCGAAACCCGCCTAATCCACGGCGCATCGCCGCTTCGAGCAGGCGTACCCTACGATCGGCGAACCTCGCCGGAAATTCCGCTCGTAAACAATCCTGTGCCGGCTCCCGCCGGCAGGCCGGCCGTCAGACGGCCTTCTCGCCGCGCTCGTCAGTGCGGATGCGCACCACTTCCTCGAGCGGGACAACGAAAATCTTCCCGTCGCCGATCTTGCCGGTGCGGGCCGCCTTCGCGATGGCGTCGATGGCCTTGCCGGCGACATCGTCCGACACGGCGACCTCAAGCTTCACTTTCGGCAGGAAGTCCACCGTGTACTCGCTGCCCCGGTAGATCTCCGTGTGCCCCTTCTGCCGGCCAAAGCCCTTCACCTCGGTCACCGTCATCCCTTCGATGCCCGCGGCCGCCAGGGCCTCTTTAACTTCCTCCAGCTTGAACGGCTTGATGATGGCGATGATGAGTTTCATAGGGCGGCGAAAAGCTTGGGCGTCTTGACCGCACAAGGAGAGTCCCCACCCCCGCGCGGCGCAAGTTCTAGTTGCGGTCGCGCGACCTCACTGCGGGGGCACCACCGCGATGTGCAACTCCCGGAGCTGGCGCGGGGTAACCGGCGTCGGGCTCTGCGCCATCAGGTCCTGGCCCTTCTGGGTCTTGGGGAATGCGATCACGTCGCGGATGCTGGTGGTGCCGCAAAGCAGGGCGACCATCCGGTCGAGCCCGAAGGCGATGCCGCCGTGGGGCGGCGCACCGAAGGTGAAGGCCTTCAGCATATAGCCGAACCGGCTCTCGACGACGTCGGCCGGGATCTTCAGCACCTCCTCGAAGACCCGCTTCTGGAGGGCGGGCTGGTGGATGCGGATCGAGCCGCCGCCGAGTTCCATCCCGTTGAGGACAACATCGTAATGCTGCCCGCGCACAGCCTTCGGGTTCGTCGCCAGCAGCGCCGCGTCCTCGGGCACCGGGGCAGTAAAGGGATGATGCGTGGCGACGTAGCGGTTTTCGGCCTCGTCGTAGCTCATCAACGGGAAGTCGACGACCCAGAGGAATTTCCAGTCATCCGGGCGGATGGTCAGGCGACCGCGTCGCACCAGCAACTGGGCGGCCTCCAGCCGGAGCCGGCCGAGAATGGCGCAGGCCTTCTCCCACGGCGCGGCGGCGAAGAACACGATGTCCCCCTCACCTAGGTTCAGTCGGCGGGTGAGCTCGGCCTTTTCAGCGTCGCTAAAGAACTTCACGATGGGCGACTTCCACTCGCCGCCCTCCACCTTGATGAAGGCCAGGCCCTTGGCCCCGAGGGAACGCGCGATGTCCTCCAGCGCCTTCAGCTCGCCCTGGGTGACGTCGGCCAGCCCCTTGGCATTCAGGGCCTTCACCACCCCTCCGGATTCGACCGTGGACTGGAATACCTTGAAGGCGGACGTCCGGAAGGTCTCCGAGAAATCCGACAGCTCGAGGCCGAAGCGCAGATCCGGCTTGTCTACCCCGAAACGGTCCATCGCCTCCTGGAACGGCATCCGCAGGAAGGGAGTGGGGATCTCCACCCCGAGCACCTCGCGCCACACCCGGCTCAACATCCCCTCGAACAGCGCGTAGATGTCCTCGCGGGTCACGAACGAGGCCTCGACGTCCACCTGCGTGAACTCCATCTGACGGTCCGCGCGCAGGTCCTCGTCGCGGAAGCAGCGGGCGATCTGGAAGTACTTCTCCACTCCGGCGACCATCAGGATCTGCTTGAACTGCTGCGGGGACTGGGAAAGCGCGTAGAACTCGCCGGGGTGGATGCGCGACGGCACTAGGTACTCGCGCGCGCCCTCGGGGGTGCTCTTGAAGAGCGCGGGCGTCTCCACCTCGATGAACTCCTGCCCGTCAAAGTAGTCACGGATCGCCTTGGTCGCGCGGTGGCGCACCTCGAGGTTGCGGCGCATCTTCGGCCGGCGCAGGTCGAGGTAACGGTACGTGAGGCGCAGGTCCTCGTTCACCTTGTCGCCGCCGGCGTCGTCCAGCGGGAACGGCGGGGTGTCCGCCAAGTTCAGGATCTCCAGCGCGGAGGCGTTCACCTCGATCGCGCCGGTGGGTAGCGCAGGATTCTCGGTGCCCGCGGGCCGGCGGACCACCTTGCCGGTGACCCCGATGACCGACTCGGGCTTCAGGTGCTTCAACTGCTCCCCGAGGGCGGCGTTGTCGCGCGGCTCCAACTGGATCTGGGTGATCCCCTTGCGGTCGCGGAGGTCGACGAAGATGATCCCGCCTTGGTCCCGAATCGTGTCGACCCAGCCGAGCAGCGAGACGGTCTGGCCGAGATCGGCGGGAGTGAGCTGGGCGCAGTGATGGGAGCGGTGCATCGTGAAGGGACGGAACCGGGGATCTAAGCGGGCCGCGCGCGTCACCCGCAAACAGAAATTGCGTCCCGACCCAGCCCGGAAGGCGCGCCGGCCTCAACCGCCGACCGCGAAGAGGTGCCGCTGCCCGGTCAGGTACAACACGCCCCCGGCAGTGATCGGGGTCCCGTGCCCGGCGTCGGGCAGCGCGGGCACCTTAGCGAGCAGGCGCAACTCGCGGCCCAGAGCGAATTGCAACACCTCGCCGTCTGCCGTCTGCACCCACAACCGACCGTCCGCCACCAGCGGCGAACCCCAGATGTTTGCCTTGGCGTCGTGCACCCAGAGCCGGCGCCCGGTCTCCAGGTCGACGCAGTGAATGTAGCCGGGGGCATCCGCCGCGTAGACCAACCCCTCGTGCATGGCCACGGTGGAAATGCTGTCGTTGAAGTCCTCCCCTCCCAGCCGCCAGAGCTCCCCGGTCGCGGTCAGGTCGCCCCGCCCGCGGGCATCAATGCAGCGCAGGGCCCCCGGGCCGCTCCCCGCCTCGGGCTCGCCCACCGCCACCAGCACCCGGTAGCCAACGAACACCGGCGCAGCCACGAGGCTGAAAGTGGTGTCCGGCTCGCCGTCCGGGGAAGCCTTCTCGTGGGCCTTGCAGTTGAACTTCCAGAGGAGCCGGCCATCCGCCGGCGCGAAGGCGTAGAGCCATCCGTCCCCGCCGGGAAAGAGGACTTGCGCCACGCCATCGACCACGCCGTGGCTCGGCGACCCCCACTGCCCCGTGAGGATGCGGCCGCCGGGCGAGGCGTCCTGCCAGACCACGCGTCCGGTCTTCCGGTCAACGGCGACGAAACTGGGCGCCTGCGACTGCCGGACCTTGCCGGTCCGCGGATGCGCCGCGTTGCCCGTAAGGGCGAACACCAGCTCACCCACGACGAGCGGGGACGACGCGGACGCCTGGTTGACCTCAACCCCGAGCCGGGCACGGAAATCGAGCGACCAGATTTCCCGGCCGTCGCGGACGTCGCGACAGACGAGCTCGCCGCGATTGCTCACGTAGAAGACCTCGTCTCCCGCTACGCACGGTGTGGAGCAGAGGCCGATGGTGCTGTCATCCTCGGCATCGTCCGCCAGCTTGGGGTGCACCGCCTCCCAGAGAAGCCGGCCGTCATCGGTCGCGAAACAACGGAGCACGCCGGCCTTCTCTGCGCCGGAGGATTCGGCGCGGTTGGTGCCGATCAGCACCCGGCCCGCCGCCACCACGGGGGCCCCGTAGGTGACGTCCCCCAGCGGCGCCGCCCAGCGCACGTGGCGCGCGGGACCACCCGGACCAGCCACCGCCCAGTCGCGGGGCAGGCCAGTGGCGGTGGCGACCATATTGCGGTCGGGGCGCCCCCCGAGCATCGGCCAGTCGCCGGCCGCGAGGACAGGACCCCCGGTGGGCAACAGCAGAGCGAGCAGGGCGCAGCGTAACTGGGGAGGGTTCATGGCGCGCCGACGCAAACGAGATGGTTGAAGGTTCGCACGTACATCCGGTCGCCGACGATGCAGGGCGTGCTGTGGGTGCCCTCGCCGAGCGGGTTGCGGGCGAGGAGCCGGAACTCATCCCCGGCCGCGAGTACGAGCATCTCCCCCTTGGTCGAGGCGCAATAGAGCCGGCCTTCGACCCAGACCGGCGACGCGAAGAACTCGGCGCGCAACCGTTCCGACCACAGAGTGCGGCCCGTCGCCGCCTCGATCGCCGTGGCGACCCCGCCGTCACTCACCAAGTAGACGCGGCCCTCGTGGTGCACGGAGGTGGTCACGTACGGCGTGGCGACCTTGAGGGTGTAGGCGACCCGGCTCTCCGCGTCGCCCGAGCCGTCCAGCCGGACCGCGCTGAGGTAGTTGCCCGCGCCCCCACCCTGCCCGCAGGTCCCGATCACCAGGTCCCCGGCGACCACCGGTGAGGAGACCATCCGCTTGTTGAAGACCGGGGCGTCCCAGAGTTGGCGCCCGGTGGCCGGATCGAGGCTCGAGATGCCGTGCGACTGGCTGGCCAGCAGCAGCTCCTCCCGCCCGTCGGCGCGGCGGAGGACGCAGGGCGTGCCGTAGGCGGTGCCGCTACGGGACGTCCGGCGCGGGGTCTCCCAGAGGACTCGCCCCGTGACGGGGTCGAGCGCCGTCACCGTGCTCACGCCATCCTGATCATTGGTCACGATCAGCCGTCCCGCGTGCAGGATCGGCGAGGCGCCGTGGCCGTGCTGGGAGACGAAAGGTCCGAGGTCGCGCGACCAGAGCTCGGCGCCCGCGTGGTCGAAGGCGCGCACCCAGTGATGATCCGCGGAGACAAACACGGCGAAGACACGGTCTGCGTCGACGACGGGCGAAGAGTTGGCGTAGCCGGCGTTGCGGTTGGCTGGCCGATGCGTGGGGAGGGCGTACGTCTTCCGCCACAATTCCCGGCCGTCCCGCCGGTCGAGGGCAAGGATCGATCGCTCCCGGCCCTCGTCGGTGGCGGCGGTGACGAACAAGCGTTCACACCACGCCACCGGCGCCCCGTGACCGCCGGCAGGTAACCGGACGCGCCAGCGGAAATCCGCCTCGGTCCACGCGACCGGCAGGCCCCGCGCGGGGCTGATGCCGGTGCCGTTGGGCCCCCGGAACCGGGTCCACTCTTGGGCGCACGCCGGTCCGGCACTGCAAACCGACAGGAGGAGGAACACCAGTAGGCGGGGCTTCTTCATAGTGCTGGGGGGGGTGGCGCCGAGGCTCGCCGTCGCCATCGCGCGGTCAACGGCGAATGCGCCGCCCCGCCGATCCCGCTTGTCAGCCGCCCACCCCGCGGGAAGCTGCCCGCCGATGAAAGTTGCGTGGACCACCGTGGCGACCGCCGGCGAGGCAGAGCAATTGGCGCGCGAACTGGTGACTGCGGGACTGGCCGTGTGCGTCCAGATCGAGGGGCCCCTCCGCTCCCATTACGCGTGGGAGGGCAAGGTGGAAGCCGCCGAAGAGTACCGCCTCACCCTCAAGTGCTTGGATGCGCACCTGCCTGCCCTAGAGGCCGCAGTGCTGGCCCGCCACCCGTACTCCGTCCCGGAATGGATTGTGGTGGATGCCTGCCGGGTCGGAGAAAAATACTTGTCATGGGCGCGGTCGGAGCGTCAGGCTCAACCCTTTAACACCTAGCGCCCACTCCCTTTCCGTTATGTCCCAGCACAAGAGCCTCCAAGGATCCTCCGGCATCGTCGTCAAACGCAACGTCCTCAAGCGCTTCGAGCGGGTGGACCTGCTCAAGAAGCGTGGCCAGTGGAAGGCCGGCGATCGCGTCCAGGGCCTGCGGAAGACCAAGCCCGACGTCTGAGTTTTCCCTCCCCTTTCCCGGCAGGCAGTACCCACTGCCTGCCTTTTTCGTACCCCTCCCCCAGCCTATGTTAGACCTGATCCGCAAGCTGGTGGACTTCATCGTCCACATCGACCGGCACCTCGCCGAGATCATCGCCTCGTACGGGCTGTGGACCTACGCGGTGCTCTGGCTGATCATCTTCGCGGAGACGGGCTTGGTGGTGACGCCGTTCCTGCCCGGCGATTCCCTCCTGTTCGCGGCCGGCACCTTCTGCGCGAAGCCGGAGACGGGATTGAACGTGCACCTGATGGCGGTGCTCCTATGGGTGGCGGCGGTCTTGGGTGACACCGTCAATTACTGGCTGGGCTCCCGGCTTGGGCCCGCGGTGTTCAAGCGGGAGGACTCGATGTTTCTGCGCAAGAAACACCTCGAGCGGGCGCACGCCTTCTTCGAGAAATACGGTGGCCGGGCGATCATTCTAGCGCGCTTCGTGCCCATCGTGCGGACCTTCGTGCCCTTTGTCGCCGGCGTCGGCCGGATGCATTACGGGCGCTTCATCGCCTACAACGTGCTCGGCGGCTTCATCTGGATCTACTTTTTCCTCTACGCCGGCTACTGGTTCGGCGGGCTGCCGTTCATCCAGCGAAACTTCAAGCTGGTGATCTTGGCCATCATCATTGTCTCCGTCCTGCCCATCGTCTGGGAAACCTGGCAGGCGTGGAAGGAAGCGAAGCGGGAACGGGCCCGCGGGGCCTGAACAGTGCCGCGGCCTAACGGGCCGCGGCCTTGAGTTCTTGGAATCGGGCGCGCAACCCGGACAGTTGCCCCGCTCTCGCAGGATCGCCGGCCAGATCGCGCTCCTCCCGCGGATCAGCGGCGAGGTGGAACAGTTGCTCCAGCCCAAAGTCCGGCCAGAACATATACTTCCAGTCAGCGCGGACGAGCGCCTCCGAGGCGGGGATGAAGTCCTTATTCCGGATCACCGCGTGCTCATAGAAAAATTCTGCCCGCCAGTCCGCGGGACGCCGCTCCGGTGCATAGAGCGCCGTCAGATCACGGCCCTGCATCCCGGGGGAAGCGGGTAATCCGGCGGCCCCCAGCACAGTTGGGGCTAAATCGACATTGAGCGCGAAGGCCGCCTCCGTCGCCCCCCGGCGCGCGGTCGGCAGGCGCGGATCGCGCACGATCAGCGGCACCCGGATGCTTTCCTCGTGGGGATACCATTTGTCCGCGAGTCCGTGCTCCCCGTGGAAGAACCCGTTATCGGTGGTGAAAACCACCAGCGTCTCCTCCAGCACACCCTGCCGCTCCAGTTCCGCGAGGACCCGCCCACACACCGCGTCCGCCTCGGTCACGAGACGGTAGTAGTTGCGCATCATCTCCTGGTACTTCTCCGGCTCATCGAACCGCCAATGCCAGCGGACGCGGCCCTCGTTACGCTCGTTCGCGATGAAGGGCGGCAGGCGGCGGTGATGCGCCTCCGTGGCCGTCGGCGGCACCGGGATGCGGACGCCCGCGTAGAGCCCGAGGCTCTCGGGCTGGGGCAAAAACTGCTGCGGGTGCTGGTCCTCCGCGTGGACCGCGACAAAGGCGAGCGTGAGGCAAAAGGGCCGCCCCGCTGGGCGGCTCCGCAGGAATTCCAAGGCGTCCGCCTCGTTGCGGCGGGTGACGTGCACCGGCGGGCCCTCCGCCTGTGGCAGCCAGTGCCGCATAGGCGTGATGCGCCCAGCGCCGAAGTCGTAATTCTCCGCCGGAAACTTCCCGTTGTGCCACTTGCCCACGTGCCCGACGTGGTACCCGGCCGCCCGCAGGCGCCCCGGATACGTCTCGGCCCAGGGCGTGCGGAACATCTCGAACGCGCGGTTGCCGTGCCGCGACATCCACTGCCCCGTGAGCAGCGTGGCCCGACTCACCCCGCAGATGGAGGTGGTGACAAAACTATTGGTGAACCGGAGCCCCTCGCGCGCCAGCCGGTCCAGATGCGGCGTGCGCACAACCGGGTTGCCCGCCGCGCCCAGGGTGTCGTGGCGCCAGTCGTCCGCATACAGCAGCACCACGTTCAGCGGACGGGGCGCGTCCGCGGGGGCTGGCGCGGCGCCCGCGAGCAGCGGTAGCGCCAGCAGTCCGAGCCTGAGCCAAGGGGTCCGGCGGCCGCCGGCACGGGGGGACGGGGAAGACATCGACCGCCACGTTGCGCGACGCCCCCGTGGTTGTCACGACCGCAACGCCAGCCGAAGCGTCAGCGGTCCGCGGGGACGCTGGTCAGCGCCTCCTCCATCGTGGTGACGCCCTCGCGGACTTTGAGGAGGCCGTCCTGATGCAGGGTCTTCATCCCGCCGCGCATCGCGATCCGCTTGAGCTCCGCCGCCTCGGCGCCCGCGTTGATCGCGGCCACCAGCTCCTCGTTGCCCACCATCAGCTCGTGGATGCCGACGCGCCCACGGTAGCCGTTATGGTCGCACTTGGGGCATCCCTCGGGGTGAGCCTTGTGGACAGGACCGCTCCAGCCGAGGGCCCGCTCCAAGAGGTCGCGCTCGCGCCCGGAAGGCTCGTATTCGACCCGGCAGGAGCGGCAGACCCGCCGCAGGAGCCGCTGGGCGCAGACGCAGCGCAGGGACGACGAGAGGAGAAAGGGCTCGACCCCCATATCCGTCAGGCGGGAGACCGTCGTGGGGGCATCGTTCGTGTGGAGCGTGGAAAGCAGGAGGTGACCGGTGAGGGCGGCCTCGACCGCAATGCCGGCGGTCTCCTGGTCGCGGATCTCGCCCACGAGGATAACGTCCGGGTCCTGCCGCAGGAAGGAGCGTAGCGCGCTGGCGAAGGTGAGCCCGATCTGCCGATGCATCTGCATCTGATTTATGCCTGGCAGCGTGTACTCAATGGGGTCCTCGGCGGTGCGGATAACCAGGTCTGGGGTGTTGATCTCGTTGAGGGCCGAGTAGAGCGTCATCGACTTGCCGGAGCCCGTCGGCCCGCAGTGCAGGATCATCCCGTGCGGCTCGCGGATGCAGGCACGATAGCGAGCTAGGTTTTCCGCGGAGAAGCCGAGATCCGAAAGGGGCAGCGTGGTCCGCTGCTTGTCGAGGATCCGCATCACCACCCCCTCACCGTGGTTGAGCGGTGCGGTGGACACGCGCAGGTCAATGTCGAGGCCCTTCTTGGAATACTGCCGGAACACGATGCGCCCATCCTGGGGCAGCCGCCGCTCCGAGATGTCCAAGTTGCACATAATCTTCAGGCGCGCCACCAGCGCGGGCCCGACCTTCCTCGGCAACCGGAGCCGCTCGTAACACACCCCATCGACCCGATTGCGGACCACGACCTCCTTCTCCTGGGGCTCGATGTGGATGTCGCTCGTCCCCGCGAGGTACGCCTCCTCGACGATCCGGTTCGCCAGCTGGATGATCGGCCCGGACTCCTCCGTGACCTCCTCGTCCTTGAGTTCTGTCTCGGGCTCCTGGCGGTACTGCTGGTCGATCCGCGTGACGACATCCGCGAAGCCGGCCCCCTTGTCCTGCCCACGGGCCACCTTCTCCCGGAGGTCCTCGGCGCGGGCGAGGAGGCGAACCACGGTGCGGCCGGTGAGGTCTTGGACCTTGTCGGCCACCGCGCGGTCAAACGGGTCGACGCATGCGAGCAGCAGCAGATCCCCCAGATACCCCACGGGCAGCACGAGGTTCTTTTGGCAAAAATCCAGCGACAGGCCCTCGAAGGTCTGCGGCGTCACGCGGATGCGGGCCACGTTGCAGGCGCGCATCCCGTAGGCGTGGGCAGCCGCCAACAACCGCGGGAAGTCGGGCACGCGGTAATCGTCCCGGAGGAGCCGGTCGAGGGCCTCGCCACTCAGGTCCTGCGGATGTTGCAGCAACTCATCCCGCTGGGCCGGCTGGAGCCGCCCCAACTCGACAAGGTGGGTGACGATGCTGGTCTGGACGCGTCCGAGGGGCATCTTCAGCGCGCGAGGGTTCCGAGCCTACCCAAATGCTCTGCCACCCCGTCCAGCGTCGTGCCGAACCAGAGCACCGGACCCTGGATCTGAGCTTCCCAGTGGGCCTTGGCCACGGGGCTGAGGACATAGGCCGAGGCGAGGCAGGTGAAGCCGTCCAGCTTGTCGAACGGCACCGTCCACGTCGCCCAGCAGGCCCCGGGGTCAGGCAGCCGGCGGAACTCATCGGGCACGTCAAACTCGCGCAGGTCCACCAGCCCGGCCCCCTCGTGCTCCATCGCGTGGCGCAGCACGTCCTCCTCCCGGAGGAATTTAAGCGACTGGGTGAGGACGCGCAGGAGCGACGCGCCCCGCTCGCCCCCGGACA
Source organism: Opitutaceae bacterium (assembly GCA_044370095.1). Classification (GTDB taxonomy): domain Bacteria; phylum Verrucomicrobiota; class Verrucomicrobiia; order Opitutales; family Opitutaceae; genus ER46. Next base: position 11,064 of record JBILWD010000058.1, read on the forward strand.
CCCACTCTAGCCAGCGGTCGTTCGCCTCCTGCAGCTGCCCCGCCGACAGCAGGTTGCGGTCCGACAGCGTCAGACCGAGCTGCCGGTTGGCCTTCATCAGGAGCGAGCGATGTTCACTAGGGGCGGACACCGCAGCTAGCTTCGCCTCAGCCGGCGGCGGGAGGCGACGCATTTCCGGCGCGCGGGCGCCGGCGGACGCGTTTTAACAATTCCTTTTTAAATCGATCAATGCCGTCCCCCGTGGAGCACGAAATGCCCAGCACATCCACGCTCGGGTGGCGGCGGCGGAACTTGGCCAGCCAGCCCTTCGCTTCCGGCAAATCGAGCTTATTGGCCACGACAAGCCGCGGCTTTTTGAGCAGCGCCGGATCATAGAGCTTCAATTCCCGCAACAGGTGGCGGTAGTCCTCCCGGGGATCCCGCGCGTCCGTGCCGGCCATATCTAAAAGGAATACGAGCAACGCGCAGCGCTCGATGTGGCGCAGGAAACGGTGCCCGAGGCCGCGGTTCTCGTGCGCGCCCTCGATCAGGCCGGGGATGTCCGCGAGCAGCAGGCGGCGGGCGCCGCGCTTGTCCTCCGGGTACTCAATCACGCCAATCTGGGGATGCAGCGTGGTGAAGGGATAGGCTGCCGTGCGTGGCCGGGCCTGGGTGATGCGGCCCATCAGGGACGACTTGCCCGCGTTGGGAAAACCGACGAGGCCAACATCCGCGATGCTCTTGAGCACTAGCCGGTAGGTACCGGACTGCCCAACTAGGCCCGCATTCGCCCGCCGGGGGGCACGCGTCGTGGAGGTCTTGAAGTGGGTGTTGCCCCAGCCGCCGTTGCCGCCCTGGCAGAGCACGATGCGCTGCCCATCCTCGATCACCTCCGCCACCGGTTTGCCGGTCTCGAGATCAACGACCATCGTACCCAAGGGCATCCGCAGCAGGCACGCCTCACCGTCACGTCCGTTGCAGTCCGCGCCTAGGCCGTGGCCGCCGCGCTCGCCGCGCCAGTGGGGCTGGTACTTGTAGTCGACCAGGTTGTTGGTGTTCACGTCCCCAAGTAGGACCACGTCGCCGCCGCGGCCGCCGTCGCCGCCGTTGGGTCCGCCCCACGGCTCATATTTCTCCCGGCGGAAGCTGATGCAGCCCCTGCCCCCGTCCCCGGCCGCTAGCTTCACAGTACATTCGTCGACGAACATCCGGCCGACGATGCAGATGCGCCGAGCTTTGCCAAGGGGAGCGTTGCCCGATTCGGAGCGGCCTTGTGCCCCGCCCGCGTTTGCCCCTAATTGCAACCACCCCGATGTCCCCCGCCGCCCTCCGACGCCGCGTCCTGACGGCTGCCGCCCTCGCCGCCTCACTGGCACACGCCGCCCCCAACCGCCTACCCAACGTAGTGATCCTCTACGCCGATGACCTCGGTTACGGCGACGTGGGCTCTTACCACGCGGGATCCCGCATCCCCACCCCCCACCTCGACCGCCTCGCCGCCGCCGGGCTCCGCTTCACCGACGCGCACAGCTCCTCCGGCGTCTGCACCCCCAGCCGCTACGCGCTGCTCACCGGGCGGCACCACTGGCGCGACTTCCACGGCATCGTAAACGCCTTCGGCGCCCCGGTTTTCCGGCCAGGCCAGCTCACCCTCCCGGAAATGCTGCGCCGCCAAGGCTACGCCACCGCCGCCATCGGCAAATGGCACCTCGGCTGGGACTGGGACGCGATCCGCCGCCCGGGCGCCCAGCCCCGCGGGAACGGCAAGGCCAAGACCCCCGCCGAATGGGGGCCCGACGCGTTCGACTGGACCAAACCCATCCCGGGCGGACCCCTCGCCCGCGGCTTCGACCACTACTTCGGGGACGACGTCATCAATTTCCCGCCCTATTGCTGGATCCAGGACGACCGCGTGGTCACCGCGCCCGACCGCCCCCTCGACACCGGCCGCTTCAAGCCGATCAAGGAGGGCAACTGGGAATCGCGCCCGGGACCGATGGCCCCCGGCTGGGACCCCTACGAGAATCTGCCCACCCTCACCCGCCGGGGCGTCGAATACCTGCGCGCCCGGAAGGGCTCGGACCAGCCCTTCTTCCTCTACTTCGCCTTCCCCTCCCCCCACGCCCCCATCATCCCCAACGATGCGTTCGACGGCAAATCCCGCGCCGGCCCCTTCGGGGACTTCGTCCACGAGACGGACGACGCCGTGGGCCGGCTCCTGCGCGCCCTTGAGGAGTCCGGCCAAGCGGACCACACGCTCGTGCTCTTTTCCGCTGACAACGGACCCGAGCGCTACGCCTATGCCCGGGACGAGCTTCACGGTCACTGGTCCTCGCACCCCTTGCGCGGACTCAAGCGCGACCTCTACGAGGGCGGCCACCGCGTGCCCTTCCTCGCCCGCTGGCCGGGCGTCATCCGTCCGGGCACGGTCTCCGAGGCACTCGTCTCGCAGGTCGACGTGATGGCCACGCTGGCGACCATCACCGGGCACAACCTGCCCCGGGATGCGGCTGAGGACTCCCACGACCTGCTGCCCCTGCTCCGCGGCGGCACCGCCCCGGTCCGCGCCGCCCACGTGCACAACACCAACGCCAACGGCTATGCGATCCGCGCCGGAGACTGGGTGCTGATCCTCGCGAAGGATGGTTACGTTTCCGCCCGGGACCGGGCCTGGGAGGCGCGGCACGGTTATCCCGCCGACGACGCGGCCGAGGTCGAGCTCTACAACCTGAGGACGGACCTGGGCCAGCGGCACAACGTCGCCGCCGCCCATCCTCCCAAGGTCGCCGAGCTGACCGCCCTGCTCGCCCAACTCCGCGCCCAGGGACACAGCGCCCCGCGGCTCGCCCTCCCTCCCCGCTGAGCCACCATTCCCGAGTCCAATGAACCCCATCCGCCCCCTCATCCGGCTGCTGCCCGCCCTGCTCGCGCTCGCCGCTGGGCTCCGCGCGGCCACGCCCCCGGCCTTCGAGGAAATTCGTAAGATCGACGTACACTCGCATCTCTTTGAGGACGCGCCGGTCTTTCACGACCTGTTCCGCCGCCTGAACCTGCGTACGGTGAACGTCTGCGTGCCGGGCGGCGACGGTCATCTCGCCACGATGGACCGCGTCGCCCGCCACCTTTACCGGATCGAGCCGACCCTCTACCCCTTCACCGCCACATTCGACATCACCGGCCATGCCGCCCCGGACTACGCGGCGCGGGTGATCGCGTGGCTCGACGCCGCCTTCGCCGGGGGTGCCGTCGCCGTCAAGATCTGGAAGGAGGTCGGCCTCGGCATCCGGGACGCGTCCGGCCGCTTCGTGCTGCCCGATGACCCGGTCTTCGACCCGATCTATGCACACCTGGCCCGCCGCGGGAAGCCGCTGCACGCGCACCTCGCGGAGCCGATCGATGCCTGGCTCCCGCTGGATCCGGCCAGTCCCCACCACGGTTACTACTCGACCAACCCCCAATGGCACCTCCACGGCAAGCCGGAGTACCCCAGCCACGCCGCGATCATTGCGGCTCGGGACAACATCCTGCGCAAGCACCCCACCCTCGTGGTGCTGGCGGCCCATCTGGGCAGCCTCGAGCACGACCTAGACGGCATCGCGCGCCGGCTAGAGGAGTTTCCGAATCTCCATATCGAGGTCGCCGCCCGGACCCGCAACCTGACTCGGCATCCCCCCAAGCGCGTGCGGGCGCTGTTTGCCCGTTTCCCGGACCGCATCCTCTACGGCCTCGACTCGGGCTGGAAACCGCACCTGCGGGAGCAGCCCCCGACCGACCGCCAGCGGCAGGCACACGCCACCCAGCTAGAGGTGCGCTACCGGGCCGACTTCGCCTACTATGCGGGGACGGGCGCGGTCCTGCATTCCGGGCGCCAGACCGAGGCCCTTGGCCTGCCGCGCGAAACCTTGGAGCGGTTCTATCACGGCAACGCCGAGCGCCTCCTGCGCCTCCCGGAGGCGTGGGCCCGACGATGAGCCGGACGGGCGTGTCCCTAAAAAACACCCGCCCGAGCGCAAGGGTGGCTGCGTGTGGGGCTCCGCGGGGGCTTAAAATTCTGGGTTAGCTTTTCTGGATCCAAAAAGACGGACGGAGAATGGACCCGGGGCGACCAAGGTGGACCTAGGCCGGGGTCAGGCGTAGCCCAACCAAGACGGCGTGGGCTCCGTCGCCGGCATCGGGGGCACGCCGCGGCTTGGAGTGGCAAGGACAGCAAAAAGGCACCTGCCTTGCGGGCAGGTGCCTAAAAGTGGTGCCCCCACGGGGAATCGAACCCCGCTTTGAAGATTGAGAATCTCCTGTCCTAACCGATAGACGATGAGGGCGAAAACTGAACGCGAGAGCG
>JBILWD010000271.1:0-5182 GCA_044370095.1 Opitutaceae bacterium
CGGACTTGAAGTTGGTCAGGTCGCGGCCGTTGAAGAGCGGCTGGAAACGCGGTTCCGCGGCGAGGGCGGCGGAAGCGGCGGCGAGGAACAGGGCAAGGCCAAGGCGCAGGGCGGTGGGGTGCATCGGGGCGAGCGAAGCGGGCCCTGCGCCCGGGGGGAACACCAAAGTTGTTCGGCCCCCTCCCCCCGCTTCAAAGCTGGATCGGCAGGCCGACCTCGATGATCTGCATCGGCGGCAGCTGGTAATAATCCCGCGCCTGCCGCGCGTTCCGGCTCAGAAAGCCATAGAAATGCTTCTGCCACTCCCACATCCGCGAATCCCCCCCCGTGATGATCATCTCGCGGTTGAAATAGTAGGTCGCCTCGTTGGGCCGCAGCGGCACCCCACGGTCCCGAATCCCACCGATCAACGCGGCCACGTCTGGCGATTCCATATACCCGTACCGCGCCACGGCCCGCCAGATACCCTCGCCGATCGCCCGCACCTCCAGCCGCTCCACCTCGGGCACAAACGGGACCTCCTCGGTGAGAATGCTCAGCAGCACCACCGTCTCGTGGAGCACCTTATTGGCCTTCACGTGGTGTAGCAGGACAAGGGGCGTGCCGGTGGGGTTGCCCGCCATAAACACCCCCGTCCCGCGCACCCGCACGATGTGGGGGCTAGAGGCGATGGCGCAGAGCTCGGACTCCGTGATCTCATTGGCGTAGACCCGCCGGAAGATCTCCCGCTTGCCCAGCTTCCAGGTGGTCATAATCGCCAGCACCCCCAGCGCGATCAGCACCGGCAGCCACCCCCCGTCGTGGAACTTATGCAGGTTCGAGGCGAAGAAGACCGCGTCGAGCGCCAGGAAGCCCAAGCACACCGCGGCCGCCTGCCAGACCGGCCAGCGCCACGCCCGTACCATCACGGCGTAAAGCGCCAGGGTGGTCACGATCATCGTGCCGGTGACCGCGATGCCATACGCGGCCGCCAACGCCGAACTGGACTTGAAGCCAAAGACCGTGGCGATGGACCCAAGGGCTAGGACCACGTTGACCAACGGCAAAAAGATCTGCCCCCGCTGGTCCGGATTAGTGTGGCGCACGGTCATGCGCGGAAAGTAACCCAACTGGATCGCCTGCCGGACGAGCGAGAAGGCGCCCGAGATCAGGGCCTGGCTGGCGATAATCGCCGCGAGAACCGAGAGCGCCAGCAACAGGTAGCGCGGCCAGCCCTCCGGGGCGATCGAGAGGAACGGGTTGGCCGCAGACCCCCGGCCCGCGAGGAAATGCGCGCCTTGGCCGAAGTAGTTGAGCACCAGTCCCGGCAGCACCACGCCGTACCAGCCGGAGAGGATCGCCCGCCGGCCAAAGTGGCCCATATCCGCGTACAGCGCCTCCACTCCCGTGAAAGCCAGCACCACCGCGCCGAGCAGAATGCCCGCCTGCGCCGGATGACCGACCAACAGTTGGATGCCTAGCCACGGATCCAACGCCCGCAGCACCGCGGGATTCTCCAGCACTCGCCACAAACCAAGGCCGCCGAGCACCGCGAACCACAGCAGCATCACGGGCCCAAAGATCCCGCCGATGAAGCGCGTACCAAGGTGCTGGAAGGCGAAGACCACGCCGAGGATCAGACAGGCGAGCGGCACCACCAAGAAATCCATTCCCGGGGCCACCTCCTTTAAGCCCTCTACCGCGCTGAGTACCGTGATCGCCGGGGTAATGATCGCCTCGCCGCACAACATTGCCGCGCCCAGCAACACCAGAACCGTGCCCACGTTCAGACCCGCCCGCACACCCTGATCGAGCCGCCCCAGCGCCAGCAACGCGAAGATGCCCCCCTCGCCCCGGTTATCCGCCCGCAGCACAAAGGTCGCGTACTTCACGCTGACCACGAGCACCAGCGACCAAAAGACCAGCGACAATACCCCCAGCACGGCCGTCGCGTGCTCCGCCGGCGGCAGCGCGTGCAGGCACTCGCGGATCGTGTACAGCGGACTCGTCCCAATATCCCCAAAGACCACCCCCAGCGCCCCCAGCCCGAGCGCCCAACGGGCGCCCGTCCCCTGCCCTGCTTCGGCGGAAGGTTTCATAAACCCCGCGATCCTCCCGCAATCACCCGCCCCCTCCAAGCCGTTTCTCCCTCCGGCCGGAAAACTGCTTGCTTTCACCCCCCACCCGGAAACCGCACCCGCCGTGGACAACCAGTCGGAAAGCCCCCACCGTGCGCCCATGAGCCCAGACTGGCAGGTCGCCAAGACGTACACCGACATCCTTTACCATAAGGCCGAGGGCATCGCCCGCATTACGATCAACCGGCCGGAAAAGCGGAACGCGTTCCGCCCGTTGACCGTCAAGGAGATGTACGACGCCTTCACCGACGCCCGGGAAGACCCGGCCATCGGGGTGGTGCTGTTGATGGGCGCCGGCCCCCACCGGGATGGCAAGTACGCGTTCTGCGCGGGCGGCGACCAGAGCGTGCGCGGCCACGCCGGCTATATTGATGAGGCCGGGGTGCCGCGGCTGAACGTCCTCGACCTGCAGAAACTCATCCGCTCGATGCCCAAGGTCGTCATCGCACTGGTCGCCGGTTACGCGATCGGCGGCGGTCACGTGCTGCACGTGGTCTGCGACCTCAGCCTCGCGGCCGATAACGCAATCTTCGGCCAGGTCGGGCCCAAGATGGGCAGTTTCGATGGCGGCTTCGGTTCCAGCTACCTCGCCCGCGTGGTTGGCCAAAAGAAAGCCCGCGAGATCTGGTTCCTCTGCCGCCAGTATGACGCCCACCAAGCGCTCGAAATGGGCTTGGTCAACGCCGTGGTTCCCGTCGAACGGCTGGAGGCAGAAGGCGTGCAATGGGCCCGCGAGATTCTCCAGAAGAGCCCCCTCGCGATCCGCCTCCTCAAGAGCGGCTTCAATGCTGAACTCGACGGCCAAGCCGGAATCCAGGAACTAGCCGGAAACGCCACCTTGCTCTACTATATGAGCGAGGAGGCGAAGGAGTTCATGACCGCCCAGCGCGAGAAACGCGCGCCCAACGCCCGGAAGTATCCGTGGCTGCCTTAGGCCCCTTCGACAGGCTCAGGGCAGGCCCCTTCGACGGGCTCAGGGCAGGCCCTACGGAAAACTCAGGGCGGGCCCCTTTGAAGGGCTCAGGGCGGGCCGGCCTACGGAGAGCCCAGCCCGGCGGCTAGCTCCGCAAACCAATGCTTCCGTTGGGCAGCGTCCTGCTTGCGGTCAGTGGAAACTTCGAGGATCCGCACCCCAGGCTCCGGCGACGCCACCCGCGCAACCAAGGCCGCCCAGTCCGCCACCAACGCGTGGGGCACCCCGTGCGCGGCCGCCAGCCGCCCCAAATCCACCGCCTGCGGCGTCGCGAAGAAGTCCTCAAAGACGCCCGCCACCTGCGCGATCGGCAGATGCTCGAAAATGCCCCCCCCTCGATTGTTGATCACCACCACGGTCAGCGACCCGCGAAACCGCGGCGCCAGCAACAGTCCGTTGGCATCGTGCAGGAACGAAAGGTCGCCCGTTAAGAGCACCGCCGGCCGGTCCGAGCCGTGCGCCAAGCCCAGCGCGGTCGAAAGGGTGCCATCGATGCCGTTAGCCCCACGATTGCACCAGAGGCGCAATCGGCGATTGCCCGCCGGCAACACATACTCCGCGTCCCGCACCGGCATCGAGTTCGCGAGGAAAAGATCGGCCCCCTCGGGCAACGCGCGCCCCAGCAGCCACACGGCCTTCGGCTCGAACATTCCGGTCTCCGCCTCCAAGCGCGCGTCCAACGCCGGCCGCAACCGGGCCTCGTAGCGCGCCCACATCCGCTGGTAACCGTTGTCCGGCGCCACCTCCGGCAAGGCCCCCGCGAGCACCGCAACCGGCATCGCCAGCACCCGCGTCCGCCCATGCAGCGCATCGCGGTTGTCCTCGCGCTCCGTCACCAGCCAGGTGTCCGCATCCGCCGCTTCCAGCCACGCCCGGAGCACCTTGCTCACCGGCCAGCCGCCGACCCCCAGCACCACCTCGGGCCGCAACCGCTCCGCCACCGCGGGGTGGCGCAGCAGGGTGTCGTAGGTCGTGACCAAATGCGGGATCCGGTCCGCCCACTGCCGCACCGGCGAAAGCGCGTCCGCCAACACCGGCCAGCCCAGCCGCCCGGCCAACTCGCCCAGCGCCACGGCAAACGCCTCCGGCTCAGCGGTTTGCACCGGCCCGACCACAATGACGCCGTGCACCTCCGGGGCGATCTCCGGGGGCCGGGTGATCCGGGTCACCGGCTCCGGAGCCGACAAACCCCGGAAGAAGCGCTCCCAATCGATCCCCCCCGCGAGCGCCGCCGCCGCTCCGCCGTCCGGCGTCGGCGCCAGCGGATCGCGAAACGGGACGTTCAAATGCACCGGGCCGCCGCCGTTGCCGAGACTGCGGGTAACCGCGTGCACGATCGTCTGGCGCACGTAGCGCAGGCCGGCGGGATCCAACTCCGGCACCGCCAATTCGTGGTACCAGCGCACGTAGGCGCCATAAAGCTTCTGCTGGTCGATGGTCTGGCCCGAAGCGCAGCCGCGCAGCTCGGGCGGACGATCCGCGGTCAGCACCACCAACGGCACGCCCGCTTCGGAGGCCTCAATCACCGCGGGCAGGTAATTGGCCGCGGCCGTGCCGCTCGTGCAGAGGAGCACGGCGGGCCGGCCCGCCCGCTTCGCCAGTCCCAAGGCGAAGAAACCGGCGGAACGCTCGTCGAGCACAGGAATCGCCTCCCACCCCGGATGGGTCGCCGCCGCCACCGCGAGGGGACTGGAGCGGGAACCAGGGGACACCACCGCCGCCACCGCTCCGGCCCGCACCAAGCTCTCCACGAGCACGCCGGCCCAAAGGGTGTTCAGATTGCGCAGGTCAGGTTGGAACGGGTGCATCCTTCAGGCCGTGATGGCTTCCACCATCGCGTTAAACTTGAGGTCGGTCTCGGCCAACTCCTTTTCCGGATCGGAGCCCGCCACCAACCCCGCCCCTGCGTAGACGCGCGCGGCCGTGCCCTCGACCAGCGCAGAACGAATGCCCACGAGAAACTCCCCCTCCCCGCGCGCATCAAACCAGCCGAGCGCGCCCGCATAGAGCCCCCGCGGAAAGCCTTCGAGCTGGCGGATCACCTCGGCCGCCCCCTCCCGCGGTTCCCCGCCGACCGCCGGCGTCGGGTGGA
>JBILWD010000272.1:0-5154 GCA_044370095.1 Opitutaceae bacterium
GTGCGCATTGGTTCGGCGGATGGCGGACTTCCCCCGCGTTCTCCCTCGCTCCCTGCTCCTGCGCGCCGCCGGTTGGTGGGTGGCCCTTGGACTCTTGGTCGCCGGCCTGCGGGCCCACGATCCGGGCCTGAGTACGGTGCAGGGCGATTGGCGGGGCGGGAGCCTCACGCTCACCACCGGCTTTGCCCCGGCCGACGTGGAGGCGCTGCTCCCACCGGAGGCCCCGCGGGCGCCCCAATGGGGACCGGCGGAGTTCGAGGCCGTGCGCCCGCTGCTGTTCCAATTGGCGGCCCGGCTTTGGGAAGTGCGGCGCGGCGCCCGGCTGCTGGAACAGGCGGACATCCACGTGGAACTGCTGCCCGAGGATAATGTGAGTTTCCAACTCCGGGTGGATCCGGGCGAGGGCGGTGAACCCGTCACCCTACGCTCCCTGCGGCTGGCGGATCTGGGGACTGTGCACCGCCAATTCGCTCTGGTGCTGGATGAGGCCGGGCGACTGGTCGCGCGTAAGCTGCTTAGCGGCCGCGATCCCGTACTGGAGGTACCGCGGGCGGTGGTGGCGGCGCCGGCCCGGGAACCCTCAGGGACGCCCGTGGCGCCCAGCGCGGCGCCGGCGGCGGTCCCAGCCTCAGTCCCGGCCGCGGCAGCCGAGGAGTCGGCTTTGCCCACCTTAATGGAGTTCCTGTGGCTGGGGGTGCAGCACATCTGGACCGGCTACGACCACCTGCTCTTCCTGTTCGCCCTGCTCGTGGTGTGCCGGACGTTTCGGTCGATCGTCGCGATTATCACCTGCTTCACCTTGGCCCATTCGCTGACCCTCGCGGCGGCGACCTTGGACTGGGTCCGCCTGCCGGCCAGCTTGGTCGAGCCAATCATTGCGGCCACGATCGTCTATGTGGGCGCGGAAAACCTCTGGCGCCGGGGGGAGGAGCCGCCGGGGCGCTGGCTGTTGACCTTCGGGTTCGGCCTCATCCACGGCTTCGGGTTCGCCAGTATCCTGCGGGATCTGGGCGTCGGGGCGGATCCGGGGGGCATTCTGGGGCCCCTGTTTGCCTTCAACCTAGGCGTCGAACTCGGCCAAGTGGCCATCGCGGCCGTGGTGATGCCGCTGGTCTGGCGCTTGCGGCAACGACCGGCGTTCGTGACCCGGGGCGTGCCTGCCCTGTCCGGGTTGATTGCCCTACTCGGCCTTTACTGGCTGCTCGAACGGACCGTCTTCTGACCGCGGCTGGCCGGTTCAGGTGAACAGGTCGGAAGCAGTCCGGCCGAGGAAGTCCTCCATATACGCGGTCGTGGCCTTGCCCTCGATGAAGATCGGGTCGGCCATAATCGCGCGGTGGAGGGGGATGGTCGTCTTGATCCCGCGGATGAGGTACTCGCTGAGGGCGCGGTAGGCGCGTTCGAGGGCGACCTTCCGGGTGGAGCCGGTGCAGATCAGCTTCCCGATCATCGAATCGTAATACGGCGGGATCGCGTAGCCGCTGTAGGCGTGCGAATCGACGCGGACGCCGTGGCCGCCGGGGGAGTAATAGAGGCCGATCGTGCCGGGGGAGGGGGCGAAGTTGCGCGCCGGGTCCTCCGCGTTGATGCGGCACTCGATCGCGTGGCCCTCGAACTTCACGTCGCCCTGGTCGAACCCGAGCTTCTCGCCGTTGGCGACCCGGATCTGTTCCTTGATCAGATCGATCCCCGTAACTTCCTCCGTCACCGGATGTTCCACCTGGATGCGGGTGTTCATCTCGATGAAGTAGAAGTTGCCCTTGGCATCGACGAGGAACTCGATCGTCCCGGCGTTCTCGTAGGCGGCGGCCTCGGCGGCCTTGACCGCGGCCTTGCCCATCCGCTTGCGGAGGTCGGGGGTGAGGAAGGGGGAGGGGGACTCCTCGATCAGCTTCTGGTGGCGGCGCTGGACGCTGCAGTCGCGTTCGCCGAGGTGGAGGACGTGACCGTGGGAGTCGGCGAGGATCTGGAACTCGATGTGCCGGGGCTTCTCGATGTACTTCTCGATGTAGACCGCCCCGTTGCCGAAGGCCTTTTCGGCCTCGCCGCGGGCGACGTAGTACTCCTTGGCGAACGAGACATCGTTATGGGCGATGCGCATCCCGCGCCCGCCGCCGCCCGCCACGGCCTTAATAATGACCGGATAGCCGATCTTGCGGGCAACCTTGACCGCCTCGGTCTCCGATTCCACCGGACCATCCGAGCCGGGGACGATTGGGACGCCGGCCTTGCGCACCGTGTCCTTGGCGATCGATTTATCGCCCATCATCTTGATGGACTTTGACTTGGGGCCGATGAACTTGATGTTACAAGACTCGCACTGCTCGGCGAACTTGGCGTTTTCCGAGAGGAAGCCGTAGCCGGGGTGGATGGCGTCGACGTCGGCGATTTCCGCGGCGCTGATGATCCGGTCGGCGCGCAGGTAGCTGTCGGAGCTCTTGGGTCCGCCGATGCAGATGGCTTCGTCTGCGAGTTGGACGTGGAGCGACTGGACGTCGGCCTCGGAGTAGACGGCGAGGGTTTTGATGCCCAGTTCGCGGCAGGCGCGGACAATGCGCAGGGCGATTTCGCCGCGGTTGGCGATCAGAACCTTTTGGATCACGTTGGTCCGGTGCGAAGGGTTACTGCTTAATCTTGAAGAGCTTCTGGCCGTATTCGACCGGCTGGCCGTTCTCGACCAGGACCTCGAGGACGGCGCCCTTGGTCTCGGCTTGGATCTCGTTCATAATCTTCATCGCCTCGATGATGCAGACGACGGAGTTCTCGACCACCTTAGTGCCGACGTCGGCGAACGGTTTGCTCTCGGGGGAGGCGGCGCGGTAGAACGTGCCGACCATCGGGGACTTCACGTAGGTCACGCCGGCCTCATCGCCTGCGGGTGCGGGAGCGGCGGTTGTGGCGGCCGCGGGGGCGGGGGCGCTGCCGGGGGCGGGGTCGGCGTAAGCGAAGGGGGGATTCGAGCCCGGACCGGTGGAGACGATGGGGAGCCCGGTGGCGCCGCGGCGGATCTTGAGTTTGAAGCCTTCTTCTTCGACGGCGAACTCCGTCAATTCCGAGCGCTTCATCAGATCGATGATCTGTTTGATTTGTTTGAGGTCCACGGCGGGCTTGGGTTGTGGGTTGAGCGGCTGGGAACGTTAGTCCGAATTAGCGTTCGGTCGTTCAATCTTAAGCCGGGCTGGGCTGCAATCCCCGATTTTGCGCGGTGGGGCGGATTGGCGGTAGGGGTAAATGACGCGATTTTTGGGCACTTTAAGGGCTGAAAGCCCTGGTTTTGGGTGCTTTCGGGGTGTTTTGAGCGCTTTTCCCGCGGCGGAGATGGCGCGGTCCGGAATGGAGCCGATGGCCCGTCTTTTAGGGATAAAACGTGTTTTTTGGCGCCCAAAAGGGGTAAAAGGCGCCAGATTTCGAATGGTCCTAGGGCGTCGCGGAATGGGTTTTGGTCTCTTTGGCCGGGGCGGCGCGCCCCAGGTGCATCGGACCGTTGAATCTTGGACCGAGCTTTGGGCTGGACCTAAAGTGGCTCGATGTAGCCGGGGCGCGACGCCCCGGTAACTGCAGGCAGCAGCGCGTTTCCGCGCAGCCAGTCGTCGGGGGCGGGAGGGCGTCGCGGACTGGGTTTTGGTCTCTTTGGCCGGGGCGGCGCGCCCCAGCTACACCGGACCGTTGAATCTTGGACCGAGCTTTGGGCTGGACCTAAAGTGGCTCGATGTAGCCGGGGCGCGACGCCCCGGTCCGCGCCGACGGAAACGACGTCGCGGCGGCAGGGAATCGGGCAGCAAGGGGGGGAGGGGCGGCGCGGAATGAGTTTTGTCCCGAAGGAACGGGGCGACCTTCCTTCGCAAAAGCTACGGCGGGCAGGCGCGCCTCCGTTTACGCCAGACCCCGGCGGTCGGACGGGCGAAGGGAAATTCTTTCGGACAGACCGAAAGCGCGAACCGCTTGCGGCCTGGTGGCCACGCCCGAAGAAGGAAACAAATAGCCTCCGCACGCGTCAAAGGAGCGTAGTATGAACCCCAGATTCTGCCGGTTGCAGGTGGTCGCCCCGGGAGTCGCCTTGCTGATCTTCTCCTCGGTTGGTTCGTTGCTCGCCCAGCCCTCGGGTGCCGTCGCCACCGTCCCGCCGGCACCGGTGATGGAACGTCCGCTGGATCCCGCCACGACGGATGTGCCGGGCGACCAGCCGACGGCGCAACACGCCTGGGTGCCTGGCCATTGGCGCTGGCTGGAGGGGGCCTACGTCTGGGAGGCCGGGCGCTGGGAAATCCCGCCCGCGGCCGGCGTAGTCTGGCAGGCCCCGGACTGGCGGCGGGAGTCCAATGGGTGGGTCCTCCGCGAAGGTTATTGGGATGCCGCTCCGGCTCCGGCCACTGCCGCTGCGCTCGCACCGTCCGCCGCAGGCGCGGAGATCATCGTGGATGTGCCGCCGCCTCCGCCGCAGCGGGAGATGATCGTGGAGCGTCCTTCCCCCCTGCACGTGTGGGTGGGCGGGCACTGGACTTGGCGGCTGGGTAAGCACGTCTGGGTCTCCGGCCGCTGGTCGACCGCGCCGCGGACGAACGCGGTCTGGGTGGGGCCGCGGTGGGAGCCGCGCCACGGGCGGTATGTGTATATCCCTGGCTACTGGCGGGATGCGGTGGTCGTGGTTCCGGCGCGCCCCGCGGGACCGACCACGGTGGTGGTGGCGCCCTCCGCGCCGGCCGAGGTGGTGGTGGTCCAAGGGCCGCCGCCGCCCCGCGTGGAAGTGGTCTACGCACCGCCAGGGCCGGGGTTCATTTGGGTGAAGGGCTATTGGTCGTGGCGTAGCGGCCGCCACGTCTGGATTGCGGGGCGCTACGAGCGGCCGCCGCGCGGGCATCACCACTGGGTCGAGCCCCGCTGGGAGCGCCGGGGCGGCCGCTACGTCTTCATCGAGGGGCGTTGGGGGCGCTGAGGTCCGGCACCCCTCCGCTGCCTCCGGCCGGAGGCGGCGGCGGTACGACTGGGTAGCCCGGATGGGGGAGGGAACGGCGAACAGGATTGCGCTGGCGAGCAACTTTGCCCGTCCTCACGGCGCGCAAGCGTCGCTCCTTTCCCCGATATGCAAACCCCTGCTCCTGAACCCGTCGCCGGCCGCTGGTGGCACGGTCTGAACCGGTACCACTGGTTCGTCTT